>JACPFE010000022.1 GCA_016183145.1 Deltaproteobacteria bacterium
AGATTCTGACGGCAACTATCTCTTCTACCGCGAGCCGAAGATCATGGCGTCGCGCCACCGCGACGAATACATCGACGCGATGAACCTGCTCTTCGAGACCTACTCGCGGCAGATGGGGCCGATGATCGAGCACGTCGGCAGGTCGCTGCCTATCGAGCAACTCGAAGTGCGCGATCCTGCGACGGGGAAGGAATTGAGCTACGATCAAGCCAAAAAAGATGAAAAGCTCAGGCGCTGGGCGGAGACGGCCTACCGCGCCACGGTGCGCGCCCACGCCTGCGACGTCCTGCGCGGCTATCTGCCGGCGGCGACGTTGACGAACGTCGGCATCTTCGGTGTCGGGCAGGCCTTCGAGTATCTATTGTCCAAGCTCTACTCGCACGAGCTGGCCGAAGCGAAAGAATTAGCTGGCGCTATGCACGGCGAGCTGAATCAGCTTATTCCGTCCTTCGTCAAGCGGGCCCAGGCGAATGATTATTTGATCGGCACGAGCGCTGCGGCAAAAGCTTCGGCGCGCGATGCGCTAGAAACAGCGTCGGCTGGCGCCAACGATCCGGTGGCGCTGATCGATTACGATCGCAATGCCGAAGAAAAAATCGTCGCTGCGATTCTCTATCCCCACGCGCGCGATTCTTTGCAGCAGCTCCGGCAAATCGCCGCCCGGATGAGCGCGGCTGAACGGCGCAAGATTCTGGAAGAGCATTTCGCCAAGCGGCGCCACCGCCGCGACAAGCCGGGGCGTGCGTTCGAGAACGTTTATTACACCTTCGACATCGTCGGCAATCTTGGTCTTTACCGAGACCTGCACCGCCATCGCATTTTGACGCAGGAGCGCCAGGAGTTTACCACCGTCCACGGCTACGATACGCCGCCGGAGCTTGAAGAGGCGGGCTTCAAGCCCGAGTTCGACCACTGCATGGCGCGGGCGGCGGAACTATACGAAGCGATTCATCGCGAGCTTCCTTGCGAAGCCCAGTACGTGGTCCCATTCGCCTACAAGATCCGCTGGTACATGAAGATGAACCTGCGCGAAGCGGTGCACCTCTGCGAGCTGCGCACGATGCCCCAGGGCCATCCCGACTACCGCTTCATCGCGCAGGAGATGTGGCGTAGGATTCAAGAAGTGCATCCGACACTCGCCGAGGTCGGCAAGTTCATCGACTGGAAAGCCTATCGCCTCGGCCGGCTTCAGTCCGAGATGCGCACGGAGTTTAAAAGGGAGGGAATGAGGGAGGTAGACCGGACATCAAAATTAAAGACTTGACCTTCAGCCCGCTCTTAAATCGGTTTGACAGGTGGAAAGATAGATGTAATGAGTGCAGCCAAGAGCGAAGCTATCGTCACAGGAGGGCCGCATGATGGAAAAGACCAAGAGCGAGCCGATCATCATCGAGCAGGCCGGCATGCGCATGACCGTTGCGCACCGACGAAGCGGTAGCGGAGATGAAGGCCTGACGTTCGACATCACCACCGCCGGCCCAGGGGAGAAGGGAAAAAGAATTCTGCGCTTCGATTGCTTTTACGGAAGCCCTCATTATCACGTAGGCGCCTCGGGCGAAGAGGCATCGCGCAAAATGAAAGACGAAGGAGTGGAAGACCCGGTCCGCTGGACTCTGGAGCAACTCAAGACCCGGTTTCCCGCAATGGTGAAACAGGCCGGATACGAGCAAATCGCCGCGAAGATCGACCAGCAATCAATCACCGATCAGCTCACGCGGTTAGAGCCGGAAATCCTCGCCAAATACTGATTGGCGTTGAGCCGCGGCCGCGAGTTGGCGTAGATTCTTCGGTATCAAAGGTATAGATTCCGACCCATCGTTTTGGGAGGACATTCCGATGGCAAAGACCGCATTCAATCCCGAAGGACTGCCGGTGCCGCGCGGGAGTTACTCGCTGGTCAACGTCGCGCAGCCCGGCCGGATGGTGTTCATCGCCGGCCAGACGGCGTCGGATCACGAAGGCAAAGTCGTCGGCGTCGGCGACGCGCCGGCTCAGACCCGTTTCATATTGGGGAAGATTCAACGCGCTGTCGAAGCCGCCGGCGGAACGATGAACGATGTCGTCGCGCTGAGCGTCTTCACCACCGATGTGCGCCACCACCGCGATATCAACGAAACGCGGCGCGAGGTCTTGGGATCGAAGTTCCCGACCAGCACAATGGTGCAGGTAGTGGCGCTGGCGCGCCCCGAGCTGCTGCTCGAAATCAACGCCATCGCGGTTATTTCCTGACGCCGCAAAGCCTACGCCTGCCTAACCTCGCGCTTCGCCGTTTAAACGGCGTGGATTCGTCAATGTCAAAGATGGAGAGTCGAGTCATCGAAGGACTCGTCTGGATTGTTGCGGATTTGCGCAATTGAGCAAACATGGGGTAAAGGGACGGTATGGACGAAAAGGTTTATCGGCAGTCGCGTCTTTGCCGTCTCATGGGCAACCCGATCGCTTTCGCGGTCGTGCATGCGCTCAGTCAAAGAAAAGAGTTGACCCCGAGCGAGATCGCGCGCGCCGTCGGCCGCAGCGTGTCGCGCGTGAGCCACGTCCTATCGTCGCTGCGGCTGGCGGAAGTCGTGCGCTATGACACCGACGGGAGAAAAGCGCGCTATCGCTTGAAGCATCCGCGCGAAACCCGCGAGTTGCTCAAAGCATTGGCGACTTTCATCGATTCGTCTTCGGCGTTCCAGCGATAATTGCGGATTTGCGCAATTGAGCAAACATGGCTTGAGCAAGCGGATTGAAACATCGGAAAACGTGCAAACCATGAAAAGCAAAACCTGGGAATGGCGGAGGCCGAATCGCCGCGGTTCATTTAAATGCCTTGGCCGAATTCTTCGCTACCGGACGGTCCTGCGATCTACCGTGAGCGGGTCCGGGGCTTTGACAGATGAAATGAGGGGCGAGGGTCAGACTTTTATATCTGGACTATCTTTCCCAGTTTGTTGAAATCCGGCGCGAAATAGTGATTTTCCTAGCGTGCGGGGTCGCGTCTTTACTTTTACATTTAGCGGTATCACGCCGGCGCGCCCCTGTTATGCTCTATGCTCTTTCTCACCCTCGCCGGCAGCGCCTTCTCGGCGTTACGCAGGTCGTAGGTCATTTGCAGGTTCATCCAGAATTCCGCCGACGTTTTGAAGAACGTCCCCAGGCGAATCGCCGTGTCCCCCGTGATGCCTCTTTCGCCCTTCAGAATCGCCGTGATCCGGTTGGGCGGCACCCCTATCGCCTTCGCGAGCGCGTTTGCATTCATGTTAAGCGGCTTCAAGAATTCCTCGTTGAGAATTTCACCCGGCGGCACCGGCCGCATGCCATTTTTTTTCATCGTTGGCACCTCTAATGATAGTCTACGATCTCCACGTCGTGCGGGCCGTCATCCTTCCACGTGAAACAAATCCGCCACTGGTCGTTGATCCGGATACTGTATTGCCCCGCCCTGTCTCCCGACAGCTTCTCGAGTCTATTTCCCGGACTCGAGGCGAGGCGACCGCATCAACCGATTGCAGTCGGAGATGTGCCCGGAGTTTAAGAAGTCGGCGTTAAGTGACTGAGGGAACAGCACGAGCCGCGCCTTAAGTAGTGTTGGGTTCTTATCGGGGAGTCGCTCACAAGACGGGGGCGACAACTTTCATTTGGTGCTGCTCATTCATCATTTACTTCTGCGACCAGCCGTACCCCCTCCCAAACCCGCCGTAACAGATGGCGAGGGAGAGTTCCAATTTTCTGGGCCAAATAGGCTCTGTCGATAGTCTGAATCTGTGTGACGTTGGCCACACAGGCCTTCGGCAGGTTTCCTTCGCCTTTGCGCAGGCGAACATTGCCAGGGAGCGATGCGTATCTGAGGTTGGATGTGATCGCGACGACCACAACCGTATTCAAGCGACTACTGTTAAACCGATCGTGTTGTAGAATTAAGGCTGGTCTGCGGCCCAAGGGTTCCGAACCGCGGCCACTCCGGAAGGTGACCCAATATAGGTCACCTTGGTGAATTACCACTTCCCTCTGGGCCATGGGGACATTCGAAGAAACTCCTTTGCTGTGGCCTTCTGCTCAGCGGCGATCGTCCCGTCGGCAAGGAGCGCGTCTATTTGCGCGGTAATGTCGCGATCGCGTTTGGACCGCGCGACGCGGTCCAGGACCCTCGCAATCAGATGGCTTCTAGACTCGCCACGGCTCGCGGCCAGTTTGTCAACCCGCTCCAGCACAGGCTCGGGCAGCGAGATTGCAATCTTTTTCATAGCCATCGACCCCTTCTTCTCCAACTTCCAGCTTGGTGTTCCTCAATTTTTATACTATACCAGTTTTCATCCAGCAAACCACGCGCCGCGATTTTCTCATTGCCCGTAGCTTTGAGCCTGGAAACGGGGAAATCGAAGTGGACAACGAGCTGAAACAATAGTACGTAAAAACTGCGGGCTTGACGAACGGAGTCTTAAGAGTTTTGTTTACTGAGAGACGTGGCGTAGGATTCAGGAAGTGCATCCGACGCTCGCCGAGGTCGGCAAGGAATTTGTGTCAGGCTTGACAGATAGGAAAGATGAGTGTGCATGGGTCCAGCTCACAGTCTCACTCAGAGGCTGCGTGCGATGATTTTCGAAATAGCCGATGGCGAGCAGCGCAAGAATTCGGCGACAGCCGAAGGTTGGTGTCCCACCTTAACGGCCTTCAAACGATCTGGTATCTGGGGTCCGACATAACAATGATTACAATCTTGATCAGGCAGGCAGAACACGTTCTTATTCACCCCGCCCGCATCTTCAGCAGCGTCGGAATATCTATTGTTTCCTGATACTGCCGCAGTTCTTCTTCTTTACGCTGGGCGCCGAGCATGGCCATGCGGTCGGCGAGTTCGTTGCCTTCGGTGCCGACGTGGGCGGCGACGTAGGCGAGGTTCAGTTCTTTTTTAATGCGTCGGTAGATCGCGTAACAATCCTGGATAATTTCCAGGTTCTTGATCTCGCCGCCAGGTTTTTTCCAGCCTTTCCTTTCCCAGTTCGGTGCCCAATTGCGAATGCAGTTGATGGAGTACGCCGAGTCGCTGCACACCTCGACGGTGTTGCCGGTCTTTATTTCTGCTTCGGCCATGCGCAATGCGTGATAGAGCGCGTTCAGTTCGGCGGTGTTGTTGGTCCCCATGGGGTTGTACAGGCCAAACCACAATTGCGCGAGTTCTTCGGCTCGATACACCACGATGCCGGAGCCGGCATTGCCGGGGTTGGGTTCACAGGCGCCATCGCAATAAATGCTGACATCGAACTGTTGAGAGCGATGGGCCGCACGACGTTCGCTGTCGGGTGCGCTGGTTTTTTGCCTGCTGGCTGTTTTGGGCGAAATGCCTGCGTGGCCGCCGCGACCAAAGGCTTGCTCGGCTTCCGCACGGGTCGGGAAGGACTTGAAGCGCGCCCCGGCATACTTATCCACGGCCCGCTGAGTGGTCGCCCAATCCGTGAATACACCGGTCTGCCGTCCTGACCATACCACGTAAAATTTTTGCGCCATGCTGAGTCGATGTGCCTCCTTTAGAAATTAAACCGTCGCCTAAATCGCTATGGAACCGATATTTTTGATCCTTCGACTTGGCTCAGGACAGGTTTTGGATTTTGGATTGAGCCCAGTAGACTTTCGACCTCAAATCCGATTCGGGAACAAGGACGGATTCACCGTCAGCGGTTGGTATACATCGGTCTTCGATCCCGCAGCGCCAGCCAGCCGCGAGCGATCCGGTAGATGACCCACAGGCCGGCCACGATAAAAACCACGATCGCAAGCGGAATGCCTATGAAAGTCACTAACAAAAACCCGCCGATCAGACACCAGAGGAGGCCAAACCAAAACGTCCGAATCTGCCAGCGAAAGTGTGACTCGAGAAAGGTGCCTCGCGCCTCTCCTCTCTTCAGGTAATTGATGATGACGGCGATAATCGACGGCATGCCAAAGACGAAGGCGCCGATGATCGTCGCAGCGGTCGTTATGCCGATCAGGAGGCTCAGGGCGTGCAGAGCATAGACCAGGTGTGCGACGTTGACGAGGGAGGGTGACGGGTGGGCGTCTGTTAGAGTTTCTTCGGACATGAGCGTTACCCCTCAGCGAATCACACGCTCATCCTGATCGACGATCGCCTCTAATTCAAGTCCAGGGGGCCGCTGGTGCCGCAGCGCCTCTCACAGCTCGATCACCAATAGATTTGGGGTCGTGCCTGAGTTTTGACTCATTCCTCAAACTCGCCGTGCTCAGTGTAACGTAGCAAGTCGTGATGGGCGCCGTTGCGCCTCCATACTGCCCTTTGCCGATGATCCGAATTAAGCCATTCTAGATAGTGTAGCCGAAGCCACCGGCTCTCGGAGTCGATCGAAATCTGCATTACTCTTCAATTGCGTTTCGCGGCAGTTGAATCCTAAAAGCTTTCGCCTTGCAATTTTTGCCATGGAAGGAGTACAAGAGGGTCCAGTCGACCACGGAGGAATCATGAAATCCGGCTTTTTTTCGATGCAATGTTTTCGCGCCGTTTCTGTTGGCCGCACTGGGCCGGTTGCAGTCCGAGATGCGCACGGAGTACAAGAAATCCAATTTGGTCTAGTGAAGTTTATGGTGTTTGCTCCTTTTCCACTTTCCCGACTCTTCCTTCGAGTATTCGTGCAACAGACGGATGGCTCATATGGGGTGCAGGCAGTTCCACCACGCCTGACAGAAGCACTCCGACTGGCCGGAAGCCGTTTGTCGCCGGTGGATTTCCGCCGGGTGCACAGGGAGTTCGAAGAAGGCTGGGACGATGAGCAAGCGTGAGGCAGCGCCTTTAGCTTGCCTTGATGCCAATATATTCCTCGCGGTCCTTATCCCTGAAGCCACCAGGGCTCCTAGAGATGAAATCGCCGGCGCGGCGAGGGTGCTCAAGGCGGTTGAAGAGGGACATTTGCAAGGCGTTACCACCGCGATCCTGTTTGGTGAGATCCGCTACGCTTACTTGAGGGAAGATAAGTTGGGTTTCGAAATTGCCCGGGCAGCTATCGAGGCGGAAGCGAACCTGCGGGTAGTAGCCGTCACCGCGTCGCTCGCCGTTCACGCCGCCGAGCTGCGGCGAAAGTACTACTCAAAGAAGAACGTGTTTTCGTACAACGACGGTCTTTACTTGGCCACGGGGCTGGCCGAGAAGGCCGATCTCATCATCACAACGGATCCCCATCTCCTCAACGTCGGCGATCTTAAGACGATAGCCCCTAGCCAGTACCGCTAAAACCATTTTGGATTGCCGATTTCGAATTTTCGATTAAGCAGAGAAACGCAATCTTCGGATTCTGGCTCTGCCAAGCGAAGATCCAAAATAGAAAATACGAATACAGGGTGCTTGACCACTCGATCTCTGCGAACTAAGCTTGGCTTTCCGTTTCCTTTTGTAACGAAAAGGCTGTGGAGGACCGAAATGAAGTGTCCTCGTTGCCAGCGTGAGAATCCAAGCGGGGCGAAGTTCTGCTTGGAGTGTGGAACCCGTTTCGCCCTCTCCTGCACCAAGTGCGGCACGGAGCTCCCTGCTGGCGCGAAGTTCTGTCTTGAGTGCGGGCAAGCAGTCGGCGTACAGCCCAGCGTGGAATCCCGTTTCAATTCGCCTGAGTCCTACATACCCAAACATCTCGCCGAAAAGATTCTGACATCCAAGAACGCGCTCGAAGGTGAGCGCAAGCAGGTCACGGTGCTGTTCGCCGACATGAAAGGCTCGATGGAGTTGCTCGCTGATCGTGATCCTGAGGACGCGCGTAAGATTCTCGATCCGGTGCTGGAGCACATGATGGAAGCTGTCCACCGCTATGAGGGCACGGTCAATCAAGTGATGGGCGATGGGATCATGGCGCTCTTCGGCGCGCCGCTTGCTCACGAGGATCACGCAGTGCGGGCCTGCTATGCGGGGTTGCGTATGCAGGAGTCGGTGAACAGGTACGGAGACGAGGTGCGACGCTCTCACGCAGCCGTAATCAAGATCCGCGTCGGGCTGAACTCCGGGGAGGTCGTCGTGCGCGCCATCGGCAGCGATCTCCACATGGACTACACGGCCGTCGGCCAGACAACGCACCTGGCCGCGCGGATGGAGCAAATCGCCGATCCCGGCGCGATCGTGATCACGCCCGATACGCTGGCGCTAGCCGAAGGCTATGTGCAGGTGAAGTCGCTTGGTCCGGTTAATGTGAAGGGGATGAATGAACCGGTGGAGGTGCACGAGGTCACTGGGGTGGGGTTGGCGCGCTCTCGCCTGCAAGCGGCAGCCGCGCGAGGACTGACTCGCTTTGTCGGACGCGATGCTGAAACCGAGCAGCTTCGCAAAGCACTTGAACAAGCGCGCGGAGATCATGGTCAGGTGGTCGGTGTAGTAGGAGAACCTGGTGTTGGCAAGTCACGGCTGTTCTTCGAGTTCATCCACTCCCATCGAACCCAGGGTTGGTTGATCCTCGAAAGCGGCTCGGTCTCCTATGGAAAAGCCACGCCCTATTTGCCCGTCATCGATCTCCTCAAAGCCTACTTTAAAATTCAGGACCGCGACGATCAGCGCGAAATTCGCGAGAAGGTGACCGGCAAGCTGCTCACGCTGGATAAATCTCTAGAGTCCACACTGCCGGCCTTCCTGGCACTTTTAGATGTGCCTGTCGACCCTTCGGCAGGCTCAGGGCAGGCTATGTGGCAGGCGCTCGATCCGATTCAACGCCGCCAGCAGACCCTAGGCGCCGTCAAGCGGCTGCTGCTTCGAGAGAGCCAGGTCCAGCCCCTGATCTTGCTATTTCAGGATCTTCACTGGATCGACTCCGAGAACCAGGCGATGCTGGAGAGCTTGGTGGAAAGTCTCCCGACGAGCAGGCTGCTCCTGCTGGTCAACTATCGTCCGGAATACCAGCATGGTTGGGCTAACAAGACTTACTACACCCAACTCAGGCTTGATCCGCTGCCGCCTGAGAGCGCGGCGGAGATTCTTAATTCAGTTCTGGGGAATGACCATGGGCTTCAGTCCCTCAAGCAGCTTTTGATCGAACGAACAGAGGGGAACCCTTTTTTCCTGGAAGAAAGCGTCCGGACCCTGGTGGAGACAAAAGTACTGGTGGGTGAGCGAGGGAGTTATCGGCTGGAGAAAAAGGTGGAGAGCACCCAGGTGCCGGCTACGGTTCAAGCCGTGCTTGCCGCGCGCATTGACCGGCTGCCGCTTGCGGAAAAGCATCTCCTACAATCAGCCGCGGTCGTCGGCAAGGATATTCCCTTCTCCCTCCTGCAGGCCATCACTGAATTATCTGACGAGGAACTACGTCGCGGCCTTATCCACCTCCAGGCGGCGGAGTTCCTTATCTCGCTGACGGCGATCGGGGAAGGCGAGAGGGTTCTTGAACACCTGCGCGCAGCCGAAG
>JACPFE010000490.1 GCA_016183145.1 Deltaproteobacteria bacterium
AAACGCCGGCCATGTTGGCAATGCGTTGGGACAGCATGCAGATAAACGGCCCGCCGGTGGAGTGGCCCTGGCCGTAGACGGAGAATTCTTGCTCCGGAAAATGGCGCCGGTTCGCCTCGATCATGCCGGCTTCAAAGGCCGCCGGCCACGCCGCCATACGAAACCAGAATTGACTATCCGGCTTGGCCCGCGCGAGCGTGCGCGTACCGTAGCGGTTGCGCATCGAAGCGTCCTTCACAACCTCATACTGATCCGGTGTTATGAGCTCGCCCTGTTGCCAGATTGGTGTGCGCACGGTTCCATCGGCATGAATCGTGTCGTCGGGCCAGTCTCGGCTGGCGTCGAGAAAATAAAATCTGCCGGGAAACGTCCCCGCCATCACCTTAAAGCCGAATTTGGCGGCGAGCAGCCTCGAATGTCGCTCGATGCCTTTAAAGTCGCCGGAGCCGCCGTGAAGCAGAAAGAAGCCGGCCTTTTTGCCGTCGGCGCCAAGCGGGATTTTCTTCGGATCTTCCGGCTCATACACGACCATACCCAGATCCCAATCCATGCCGAGAACGTTGATGCGAAAGATATCTTCCGTCCGTTTGATCGGGATATCGGTTCTGCTCAACACTTCCTCGGTATCTTTGATGCACTGCTCCCGAGTCACGAATTCTGGTGGCTGCCAACTGTTCTTTGATACGGGCATGGGCGTTGCCTCTCTGCGAAAATTATCTTTGATGCTCACTTAGCTCGGACGGCCATAACAAGTCAACCCTTACATTTAACAGATCGAGGGTCTTGAGTCCCGGGGTCTACCGTTCGCTCGAATCACTGCACTTTTGGACTCTTCCGACGGATCGCTGGACAACGGGCCGGTAAACCGGATAGAAGGACAGAAGGATTTCCTGGGGAGCAGATCATGAAAGTACTGATCACAGGCGGCATGGGCGTCAACGGCGCGGTCACAGCTCGCTTGATGGTGCAGGACGGGTTGCGCCCCGTGCTGTTCGACAACCGTATGGACCTCACTTTGATGGGCGACATCAAGGAGAAGGTCGATCTGGTGGTGGGCGATGTTTGCGACCAAGCGGCGTTGGAGAAAATCGTCGATGAGTACAAAATTACTCATATCGCCCATCTCGCCGCCCTGATGCCGGAACCCGCGGAAGCCGATCCTCGGCTGGGAATCAAGGTTGGTGTCGACGGCACGGTGAATGTTCTTGAGGTCGCCCGCGCGAAAAATATCAAGCGCGTCGTCTTCACCAGCTCCAAGGCAGCCTACGGCGAAATCGGCGGCGAATACGCGCCGCCCACTTGCAAGCCGGTGCGCGAAGATTTTCCCAAGCGACCGGCCGATCTCTATGGCTCGATCAAAGTTTGCTGCGAGGAAGTCGGCCGATATTACCGTGAAACTTACGGCATCGAATTCATCGCCCTGCGCTTCGTGTCGATCTACGGCCCGGGCAAAGAGGCGCGTCACGGTCCCTTGTCGTTCTATGGCCAGCTGATCGAAAAAGCGCGGGAGGGCGCCCAATGGATCATTCCCCAGGGCGGCGACCAGCTCAACGACGCCGTCTACGTCGGCGACGTGGCGCGCTCTGTCTATCTGGCCCTAAAGGCGCCAGCGCCGGGCGAGTGGACTTTCAATATCGGAACAGGAAAGGCGTGGACGCCGCGCGAATTTTTGACCGCCGCGGCCAAGCTGTTTCCCCATCATAAAATCGAGCTCGGTCCGGGGCCGAGCAAATTAGGTAGAAGCAAACAGAGCTACTGCGTCTTCGATATCTCGGCGGCCAAGAAACATCTCGGTTACGAGCCAGCTTATGACGTGGAGCGTGGTGTGCGCGACTACGTGGCGACGCTCGATCGGTTAGGGCGGTGAGGGCGCAGCAACAATCGTGACAATTCGTTGGTTTCGATTGAGATGTAGTTACAGTAAGGGTCCCTTCCCCCTTGACGGGGGAAGGATAGGATAGGGGTGTGTAGGGGCGACCGGCTGGTCGTCTCTACGACGGCACCCCCACCTTTATCCCTTCGACTTTGCTCAGGACAGGCCTCCCCCGTCGAGGGGGAGTAAATCGGTATTCAGAGGCGACGTTATCAATTACTGACTGAATCTCGATCTGCGTTTATTTCTATAGGCAAGATTTACAATAGCAACGGAGGAATTCCCTGTGGCAGAAGAAACTAAAGGAACGCCGGAAATCTGGGCGGCGGGCATCGGCCGGAAGAGCAACGCGCAATATGGGTCCGATTTGATGGTCGAAGTGTTGCGCGAGTTGGGGATCAAGTATATCGCGCTCAATCCCGGAGCGAGCTATCGCGGCTTGCATGACTCAATGGTCAACTTCGAGCCGGGCAAAGGACCGGAGATTATTCTGTGTACCCATGAAGAAATCGCGGTGGCATTGGCGAACGGGTATGCGCGGGCGACGGGCGAAATCATGGCTACCGGCCTGCACAACATCGTCGGTCTACAGCACGCCAGCATGGCGATCTTCAACGCCTGGTGCGACCGCACGCCGATTCTCAACCTTGGCGGCGGCGGGCCGATGAACACGCCCAACCGGCGCTCCACCGATTGGGTTCATACTGCCTTGGTACAAGGTTTGGCGGTGCGCGATTTCGTGAAGTTTGACGACCAACCGAGCGACGTCGATGCCGTGGCGGAATCTTTTCTCAAGGCCTATCGCATCGCCATGACGGAGCCGAAGGGGCCGGTTTACATTTGCCTCGACACCGACGTGCAGGAGGCGAAGATCGACAAGCCGATGGTCGTGCCCCACGCGCAGCTCTTTCGTCCGCCCTCCGGTCCCGGCGCCAATCCCGAATCTTTGCGCCAGGCGTCTCGATTGCTCGCGGAAGCAGCCTGGCCGGTGATCGTCGCCGGCGAGATCGCGCGCAGTCCCAAGGCGCTGCCGCCGCTTCTCGATCTCGCCGAGGCGTTGGGTGCGGCGGTGATCGACTCCGATGGCCGCTACGCGTTTCCGAGCACGCATGTGTTAAATCTAACGACGGCTCGCGAAGAGGCGTTGCACGGCGCCGACGTCGTGCTGGCCTTAGATGTTCCGAGCCTGGGCGTCCCCCTGGGGCCTTCCGTGCGCGAGCGCGGCAACTTTGCTCCGGTGATTTCGCCGAGCTGCAAGGTCATTCATATAACGTTGCTCGATTTGGAACGGCAGAGCTGGGTGAGTGACAACATGTGGCTCTTGCCGGTGCATGTGCCGATCGCCGCCGATACATCGGTGGCGTTGCCGCAGTTGCTTGAACAGGTGCGCGAGCGGTTGAAAGCGAACAGCGATGTTGGGCGGCAGGTTCTCGAAAGGCGCGCCAAGGTCGAGGCGATTTATCGGGAAGCGCGGAAAAAGAGCCAGGCGTGGATTGAAAAAACCTGGGATGAAAAACCTATCTCCCAGGCGCGCTTCTTTAGCGAGATCAACAAGCGGGTCCAGGGGAAATCCTGGGCGCTGGTAAGCTCCCACGGGCGGCGCTGGCGCGAGGCGATCGACGTCACCGAGCCAGCACATGGGATGGGCGGCGGTCGTGGCGGAGGCGTCGGTTACGGCTTGCCATCATCGATCGGAGCCGCGCTGGGCTTTAAGGGCAGCGGGCGGCTATGCGTGAGCATGATCGGCGACGGCGACTTTTTGATGACTTCGAATTCTCTCTGGACGGCAGCGAAGTTCGTGGTCGTGCTCAACAATCACTCTTATTACAACGAGGAGGAGCATCAGGAGCGCATGGCGCGCTGGCGCCAGCGGCCGATTGAGAACAAAGGCATCGGCATCCGCATCGAAGAGCCGGCGCCGGACTTGACAGCGATCGCCCGCGCGCTGCATGTCGACGGCTTCGGCCCGATCACCGAGCCGGATCAACTCGGCCCGACGTTAGACAAAGCGATTGAAATCGTGGAAAGCGGTAAACCCGCGGTAGTCGACGTGATCACGCAGCCGAGGTAAGGAGGGAACGATCATGGATAAGCTTATCGAGCAAAGTCTCAGAGCGCTGCTCGCGCGCGAGGGGTTGGAGGCTAACGAGGGCGACTTGGAGCGGTTCGCGGAGATCATCGAGCTTTACATGGAAAATCTCAAGCAGCTCCATTCCGTGAATTTAGGGGCGGAAGAGCTGGCGCCGGTGTTTCAACCGGAATGGTCCGTGAAATGAGAACCAAATACGAGATCATTCACGGAGTTTATCGTGAGACTCTTCACTTCGTTCAGAGTGACAGACGAAGAATTCAGGATGACATCAGAGCCATGTCATTCTGAGCGTAGCGAAGAATCTCGACTTTGTCGTGTATCCACGGCCGAAGAAGGGAGTCACGCCATGACCATCGCAGAAAAGCCGCTCTATTACCTGACGATTCACGAAGCCCAACAACTGATTCGGAGCCGGAAGCTCTCGCCCGTGGAACTGACGCGCGCGGTTCTCGATCGCATCGCCGCCGTCGATGGGAAGCTGCACGCCTTTATCAATCTAATGGCGGAGAGCGCCATGCAGGCGGCGCGTGCCGCGG
>JACPFE010000512.1 GCA_016183145.1 Deltaproteobacteria bacterium
TACGTGGATTTAAGAGACACTACACTAGCAAAAGAGGTATGCGCTCGAATCGGGTCGCGACAGATGTTGCGGGCGTTCTCATTCGAGTAGTGCTACTTCACCCCCACTCTAGCTCTCCCCCGTCAAGGGGGAGAGGACTTTATGGCTTTTCCGGCATTACTGTGAAAGAGCATTCACCACAGAGACACGGAGTTCGCAGAGTTCGGAATATTTTTTAATCCTAAAACTCTTTTCTCTGCGGTCTCAGCGCCTCCGCGGTGCAACCTCCGAGTCCTTGCACAGAAATAGCGGCGGCCAGGTTAGCCACACAGAAGCCTGAAGATCCACTTTTATAGACTCCCTTGCCGTGCAAGCGCGGGTTGTTCAGTTCGAGTTGTTTCAATTTATTGTCCAATCTGATTTTGTTCAGAAAAACTTTCTCGAAGCCTTGTCAGGATAATATTTGTCGCATAAGATCGCGCCTGAAATTCTATTGGCATTTACGGCGCGATGATTCTCGACGGCAAGATCGATCTCGACGTTCCGGCCGAGAAGGCCTGGGACTTCCTGATCGACATCAAGAAATTTTCGACCTGCCTGCCGGGTATCGACGAGGTGACGCAGATCGACGACAAGACGTTCAACGGCGTTATCTCGGCGACGGTGGGGCCGATCTCGGGGAAGTTTTCGTTTCGTTCGACTATTGTTGAAAGCAAGCCGCCGGCTCAGATGGTGGTGCGCACCGAGGGGATGGATTCAGTGACGAAAAGCACCGTCAACGCCGACATGACGGTTGATCTTCGCCGGGTTTCGGAGGCGAAAACTGAGCTGGACTACAAAGCGGACGTGAAAATCACCGGCCGGCTGGCGATCCTCGGCGACATGGTCTTGCGCGCCACGGCGACGCTGATTCTGCAAGAATTCACGCGGCGGCTGCACAAAGGGCTTGGCGAACAGCCAAGAGTTTAGTATGGAATGGTTCGACGGGCTCACCATGAGCGGTTAAAGCAAAGGCGAGATCCTTCACTGCGTTCAGGATGACATGGGGAGACGTTAGGCTGATAATTCTCTTGGCTGTCATTCTGAGCGCAGCGAAGAATCTCGTATTCGGCGGTTGTTGATTCAACAAGGAATAGCACGGAGCGGGATATGGCGGACAAGTACGACGTGATCATCGTCGGCGGCGGATCGGCGGGCTGCGTGGCGGCCAATCGCTTGTCGGAGGATCCGAGCCGGAAAGTTTTATTGCTGGAGGCCGGGCCGGACCCGCAGCCGTTGCCGGAGCTGGTCGCAGATGCGTCCAAGCAGACGCGGCTCTTGCTCGAATCGGATTTCGTCGCGATGTATCCGACAGAGCGCCATTTGGACGGTAGCACCTATTATGCTCTCGCCGGGCGCATTATGGGCGGCGGATCGTCGGTCAACGTCATGTCGGTGCTGCGGCCGCAGCGCTACGATTTGGACCAATGGGTCGCCGCGGGCAATCCCGACTGGTCTTACGAGCGTTGCTTGCCGTTCATGAAAAAGATCGAGTCCGATCAGGATTTCCCCGATAGTCCGATTCACGGCAAGGACGGGCCGCTCTACGTCAAACGCCATTACACTCTCGACATGCCGGCGTCGCCCCCCGTGCGCGCGTTTCTCGATGCGGCTTACAGCATGGGGCTGCCGAAGTGCCCCGATTTGAATGTGCCGGAACCCTACGGCGTGTGCGCGTCGCCTTACAACATCAAAAACGGCAAACGGCAATCGACGGTCGTCGCTTACCTGGATCCCGCGCGCGGGCGGAAGAATTTGACGATCGTCGACGAGGCGGCCGTTCACCAGTTGAAGCTTAACGGCAAAAAGGCCGAAGGGGTGACCTACGAGAAGGGCGGCCAGATGGAGACGGCGCTCGGCGGGCAGATTCTTCTGACATCCGGCGTCTACGGCTCGCCGCAGATTCTCATGCTTTCCGGTATCGGGCCGTCGGCGGAATTGAAGAAGCACGGCATTCCCCTCGCGCACGAGCTTAACGGCATCGGCGAAAACTATCAGGATCATCCAGTGGTCTTCATGACCTTCGAAGGGCCGAAAGAATCGAAGGAAGACTGGGTGGTGCCGCGCTTCCGTTTGATCATTCGCAAGAACGCCATCAGCGAAGCGGCCAACTTTCACATCAACATGCGGCCGCCCACGGAAGTGACCGGGCTCAAACGCATGATGCCGATCTCGGCGCACCTGCTCGAACAGCGCAATCGCGGGCGGCTGTTTCTCCAGAGTGCCGATCCGCATGATCAAGTCGGCATCGATTCGCGCATGCTCGAACATCCCGAAGACTTAAAAGCGATGGTGGAGGCGATGCGGTTCATCGATGAGCTGGTGCACAAGGACGGCTGCAAGGAATTTTACGGGCCGTTGATTCAGCCCGGGCCCGGCGAAGATTGGGGCGCGTTTGCGAGGAAGACTTACGATAGTTATCACCACGGTGTCGGCACCTGTAAGATGGGACCGGCGTCGGACGCTATGGCGGTGGTCGATCAAAGACTGCGCGTGCATGGCATGCTAAATTTATGGGTCGGCGACGCGTCGATCATGCCGGTGGTGAGCCGCGCCAACACCAATTTAACGTCGATCATGATCGGCGAGCGGTTGGCGGATTTTGTGCAAGAGGTGGCGTAGGGGCAAGGCATGCCTTACCCCTACCTTTAAAGATTCGGAGGTGCCCATGGCGGATTACCCACTATCTGCGGATACGATTAAGAATGAATTCAAGCGCGCCGGCATCCATTTCGTCGTCGCTTTGCCGGACCGCGTAACGAGCCA
>JACPFE010000513.1 GCA_016183145.1 Deltaproteobacteria bacterium
AATGATCGATCAACTCGGCGCCGTTCTCGGTCACAACGACGGAGTCCTCGATGCGCACGCCGTAGCCGGGTTCGCCCTCTCGCCCCTCGATGGCGATGGTCATTCCCGGTTCGAAAACCTGCGGATGCTCAAGCGACCACTGGCGGTTGATGATCGGATAACCGAAGTGGTACATGCCGATGCCGTTGCCGATCTCCATCGTCAGCAGCTCGGCCTCCTCTTTGTAGCCCCATTTGCCTGCGGGCGGAAAATGCTTCGCCGCATCGGCGGTCGTCGCGCCGGGCTTGATGGCGTTGATGATGGCGTCCATGCGCTCGATCAGCGCCTTGTACCAATCCTGAACTTTGCGCTCGGGGGTCTTGCCCACCGAGAAGGTGCGGTAGTAACAGGTATGGTAGCCCATGTAACCGACGCCGCAGTAGGCGGTGTAGGCGAGATCGCCGTGCTGAACGATACGGCCCGTATGATCGATGCCGCGGTCGTAGCTGTTGGGTCCGGTGCGAATATGGCCGCGCGGCACCGTGTCGGCTCCCGCCTCGTGGGCGGCGAGCATCGACTGCTGCGCCACCCAGACATCGCTGACGCCGGGTCTCAGGAGATCCCAGGTTTTGTGCCAGGCGTTGTCGGTGATGGCATACGCCATTTTAAGGCAGTTGATTTCATCGATGGTTTTGGTCTTGGTCGCTTCCAACATGAGCGGCCAGCCCTTGACGACGTTGAGGCCTTTAGTCGCCAGCGCCTGCGTGGCCGTGCCGTCGAAACCCACCACGGCAAGTTTTTCTCCTGTTAGTTTTCGCTCCGCCAGCTCGCGGTGAATGCCTTCGGCGAAAAGCTTTGCTTCCTCTTCGGTCGCCTCCGGCCCGCATCCCTCGTTCACCCAGTTGCGCGCCAGCCGCCAGTGTTTGATCCAGGGAGCTTCGGATGGATAGTTGTGATACCAGCCGGCGTGTTGATAGACGACGGGATCGCCTTCGGCGAAGAACAGCACGTACCAGAGCTGCGGCAAAAATTCCGCGCCCCTGAGACCGCTGAGGTAGCGGGTATTATCCGGCCGCGCCGCGACGATGGCCGCCACACCGTGTTTCTTGAGCACCTGGCGCGCTTTCTCGGCCCGCGCCGTTCTCATACGCTCGACGTTGATGCGCTCTTGCCAATCCGCGATGGCGGTGCCGAAGGTGAGCTTTGAGGCCATTTTGACCATGGTTGTTCTCCTCTCGTCTGATCATGCTCCGTATTTATTCCAAGCATGCGTCGGGCGTCAAGAAAGAAGGCTCTTCAGGCTTCTGTGTGGGTAACCTGGCATAATCACCTTGATTTCGTTCACCACGAAGCTCCCAGCGCGGCGTAGCCGCAACCAAAATGAGAAAAGTCGGATTCACCACGAAGGCACGAAGGACACGAAGGGTGCCGTAGGGTGCGCTTCGCGCACCGGTCGGTCTCGGAATATCTCCCGCAAAGAACACAAAGGGCGCAAAGGGGAATCATTGTCATTTCGAACCCTTCGGTCATACTCAGGGCAGGCTCCGAGAGAAATCTTTCCTAGATCCCTCGCATTCGCTCGGGATGACAGGCCTTGGGCCTGTCGCTTAGCGTCTTGCCGTCTTGGCGCGAGGCATATCCGAATCCGAGGGGTCTTTGGCGCCTGGAAAATTTGCGCAAGCCGCGGAAATTATCATGGATAGCGGCACGAAGGACACGAAGGTTTCGGAAATTTTGTTCTTAAACTTCGTGCTCTTCGTGTCCTTCGTGGTGAGTACTCTTTCACATTAAACCCGGAAGAACCTTTACTTTCGCCCGTAAAGCTTATCGACGAAGCCGCTCTTTTTCATCTCGTCGACGAAGCGCAGATCGACGAAGTCTTCCGCCTTGGCTTTGCTCGCTCTCGGATCGGTCAGGACCTGAACTTCCAGCGTCTGTTTCAAACCTTCGAGCGTCGGGTAGGTGTCTTCGACGAGCAGCTCGGAGTTGGCCGCATGGGCTCCCTCCAGGACATCCCGGGGCAGGCCGCGGGTGTATTTTTGCATGATCTTGACCGACGCATCTTTGTGGGTTTTGAAAAAGTGGATCGACTCTGCCATCGCCCAGACCACCCGGCGCACCTCGTCGGGATTTTCGCGGATTTTTTTCCGCGTCGCCACGGTGCAGTTGAACTGAAACGGCACGTTGAGCTTGGCCATGTCGATGATCACTCTCAGTCCCAACTTTTCGCCCTGGATCCTTTCGCCGTCCGTTACGACGGTGAATTCCGTCTGCCCGCCGGTGACGGCGGCGAGCCGGGCCGGCGCGCCGCCGACGGTAACGGCCTTGATGGTATTGTAGGGGATGCCGACTTTCATAAGCGCGAGCCGCATGGCGAAGTCCGCCGAAGTGCCGGGGATGTGAACCGCGGCGGAGCGTCCCTTGAGACCCTCGGGCGACTTGATGGTCGCTTTCCCAATGATGTAATAGGGGAGCGTATTCATCTGGCTTTGAATGCCGCGCACGCTGCCGTTGATGAATATCGTATCCAGCTCGAGCCCGTGCTTCTTAAAGATGCCCGTCTCCTTGGCCACCCAGGCGATCACCGAAGAGTTGGTGGAGTCCGAGATGTAGGCGAAGTAGCTCGTGGCGTGTGCGCTGCGGGCGAATGCGAGAATGAAACCGAACAAGCCGTAGATAACGACATATATAAATCGCTTTGTCATCGCTAATCCCTCCTTGTAATTGTTTCCTTCGGTCCCGCCCATACTATCCTTAGCGCATCCTGGGTGGATCGACAACATGGGGCGAGCTTTGAGTCGAGCGAAATCTTGCCCGGCTTCCGTTACTTCAAGCTCGACCAATTTTTCGCGGTGAGGGCGAGCCCGCAAGCGCAAATTGCGGCGGCAATGATGAACATCCATGAGTAGCCCGCCAGATCGACGGCGAGTCCGTTGAGCAGCGCGCCCAGCCCGTTGCTCAACGGGAAGGCCACCGAGAAGCTCGCCATGGCGCGGCCGCGCCGTTCAACCGGGGCTTTTTCCATGGCCAAGGCGAGAATGCGCGCGCTGCCGATGGCGGAGCCCATGAAGTAGAGCGCGCCGGAGAGCATCATTCCGAAGAGGTCGGCGGCAAAGGACATAATCAGGAGAGCGCCGCTCTCCAGCGTGAAGGCGGCGATAAGGGAGCGGCCGCAGCCGATTTTGTCCGAGACGCGGCCGAGCAGGGGGCGGGCCAGCACGCTGGTGACGCCGGTAACGACGAAGAACCAGCCGAAGTGGCCGATGCCGAGTTGGCGGGCGTAGAGGACCGCGAAGCTGGTGAGACAGGGCAGGGACACATGCGAGGTGAAGAGCAGCGTGGCGGCCAACAGGATATCGCGGTCAAAGACGCTGACGATGTCGCGCCACCAGGATTCGGTCGGTTCGGTCTGACGGCGCCGCGGCGCGCGCGCTACCTGGCGTGACAGCGCTGCACCGGCGCCCGCCCCGGCGAGCGCCAAGGACATCGCGAGAATGAAGGCTGCGGCAAAGCCGCCGAAAGGCGCGTCGATGAGCCATAACGCGACCGCTGGAAATATGATGGTCGCGCAGGACTGGACGCTGCCGTAATAGCCGGATGCTTCGCCGCGCCGCTCAGCGGGCGCGCTGGTCGCGAGCAGGGTGTAGCCTCCGGTCGTCATTCCTGACCAGCCGATGCCGCGCAGGCCGTTGGCAAACATCGTTACGCCAGCGAATGGGATGAAGCAGAGCGAAATGCTGAAGGCTTGGCCAAGCAATCCCAGGATCAGCACGCCGGTTTCGCTCCAGCGATCCGCCCAGTAGCCGATGACGGGGCGCGAGACTACGCTGGCGACACCGAATGAAGCGATGACCAACCCGACGATGAAAGGCGAGCCGCCGAGATGGGTGATGTAGATCGGGAAGGTCGGTTGGAGAACGAAATGCTGCGCGTAGCCGAGAAACTCGACGGCGCAAAGAAGCACGAAAGTGCGGGTCCAGATCGATGCGGGCTGGCCGTTTGTCATGGACTCAAAGGCGCTCAGGCCCATTCGAGTTTACCCTTCGACTCAAGCCCCGGCCCTGGCTGGGGCTCTGGCTCAGGATTTCGCCCCACGGGTCTCTTGGAACGTGCCACGGCCTTGCCCGTAGGGCTCCACCCTTGCGCCGTTCATCAGCATGAAGATCAGGCCGACAGCTTCCAGCGCGGCCAGGAGCCAGTACATGCCGGCGTAGCCGGTGCTTTCGACGGCGCTGCCGATGAGCAGAGAGCCTAGACCATAGCTCAAGGGATAGGCCATCGAGAAGGTCGCCATCGCTTTGCCGCGCCGCGTGGGATCGGCGCGTTCCACGGCGAAGGCGAGCGCCGTCGAGCTGCCGATGGCGTTGCCGGCCATGAAAAGGGCGCCGGCGCAGATCATGCCGAACAGATTGGCGACCATGGCGATCAAAACTAGACCGATGACCTCTAAGGTGAGGCCTGCGGCGATGGAGCGGGAACGGCCGATGTTGTCCGAGAGCCGGCCGAGCAAAGGGCGACCAAGCAGGCTGGTCAAACCGACGACGATAAAAAACGGGGCGAAATTCAATATGCCGAGCTCGCGGGCGTAGAGAACGCTAAAGTTGCTTAACGCCGGCAAAGCCAGATTCAACCAGAAGAGCAACAGGGAAGGCAAAAACACTTCGCGCTCGACGAAGCGGAAGATTTGCCGCCACCAGGGTGTGGAGTCTTTTGACAGAGAAGGACCAACCGGCCGTGGCAGGTGACGTGAGATTAATCCACCCACGGCGGCTCCGACGAATGGGAAAAGCGCCGTCACCGCGAAGACGACGGCGAAGCCCCCGAACGGAGCGGCGATCAGCCACAGGGCAAAGGCGGGGAATAAAATGGCGGGGGAGCCTTGAACGCCGCTGTAAAGACCCGAGGCCTCGCCGCGCCGCGTCTCAGGCGCGGTGAGCGCGAGCAGCGCATAGCCGCCGGCGTTGAGTCCCGCCCAGCCGATGCCTCTTAGGCCGTTGGCCAGCATGGCGGCGCCGGCCAAGGGGATGAAGCAGAAAAATATACTGGCGCCTTGAAACAGCAAGCCCCAGTTCATCACCCCCGCGTCGCTCCAGCGATCGACCCAATGGCCGACCAGCGGCCGAACGATTACGCTGGTCACTGCGAATGCGGCAAGGACGAGACCCACCATGAATGGCGAGCCGCCGAGCTGCGTCACATAGAGCGGCAGGGCGGGCGCGAGCATCGAGTGCGAGGCATAGCCCAAAAACTGCGCCGCGCACAGCAGCACGAAGGCGCGGGTCCAGATGGAATCGGCTTTATCGGTGGCCATCTAATTTTTAAGCACAATATGGATTTCTTCGCGCGGGCCTGTCCGAATGACGACGCGGCGAGGACGGCAAAACGGCTTCAAACTAACACGAAGCGAAGGTGGAAGCGAGTTGGAATTTAGCTGGCGGCGCCGCCGAGTCTTGTCTCTCGGTGTTGCGAGGCTAACCTTAGATCCATTGACCGCTCGATCGGTTTGCAGCCTACCGAAGCGAGTGTCATCCTCAATCGCGGAGGGCATGTTATGGCAGCCGCGATAAGCGAACCACTGTTCGATTGAGCGAAAAGCTTCTTCGCAAAGCGCGTAAAACCCTAAGGGCGTCGACAAACGAAGACGCAGTGACCAAGGAGCTGCGCGAAAGTCTCATCAGAGGTCACGGTGATCTACTCCGATCAAATTACCCGCGAGTTGTTTCTATCAGAAATCAGACAGCAGTACGGCAGAAAATCGAATCGTAGAAGTTTGAACCCAAGCCGCTCCCACGATTAACTGGATTTGCCTGTTGCAAGTGTGATCGAGTCGAACAAAATAACTCAATACTCAGGCCCGACCCTGGGATTGTCCCCAAACACTGCGCCAGGAATATCCCAGGCCGGATGAACAGACCGTCACACGCAAACAGGATGGCTATGAGAATCAACTATGTCTTCCCAGCCCCACCCGCGGACCGAAGAGTACCATTCCAAAACACAAGGAAATTAAGCTTCATAATTCTCAGTTCTGAGACAATAATCTTACTTTGATCGAGACAGAGCGATACCGGAAATCATTTATAAAGAGTTATCCCATGGCACGGGACTTGCCTGTTCGACTACTACATTTCCTCAAAATGACTAACCCCCTACATAGGGCCGCAGTTCATTGACCTTTAATTAGTTTCTGTTGACGGCAACTGTTGGAGGACGGGTAATGTTCAATCTCATTCATGTGCTTAACCAGTTCTTTGCAGGCGTTGGCGGGGAAGATAAAGCGGACATTCCAGTTGGCATCAAGCCGGGGCCCATAGGCGCTGCTCGTGGCCTGCAGGAACAGTTCGGTGATCGTGCCCGAGTGGTCGCAACCCTCTTTTTTGGTGACAACTATTTTCACCAATATCCCAAGGAAGCTTTAGCTGCCGCTCTTAATGAAGCCCGCCAATTACAGCCACACGTTATTGTGGCTGGACCCGCCTTCGGCTCTGGACGGTACGGGCTTGCGTGCGTCGAACTATGTGAGATGTTTGCCCAGGCCCTGTCAGTCCCCTGTGTGACGGCCATGCATATGGAGAACCCCGCCGTGGGAACTTACCGGGATTATCACAATCCCAAGGTCTACTTGCTCCCCACAGCCGAAACAGCGGCGGGTATGACCTCGGCCCTTACGGCCTTGGCGAAGTTCGCTTGTCGATTAGGAAGCGGCGCAAATATGGGTTCTGCGCATGATGAGGGTTACGTCTCCCGAGGTATCCGGCAGCCGGTGCTAGCTCAGCGACCGGGCGTCGATCGTGGCATCGACATGCTTCTAGCCAAATGCAAAAACGAACCGTTCCTGACCGAACTCCCAATGGAAGCCTGGGACCAAACAACGCCCGCACCCGCAATCTCCGACCTCAAAAAGGCCACGATAGCCGTGATCACGACGAGTGGCGTGGTTCCCTGGGGAAATCCAGATGAGTTCAGGACCTTCCGGAATACCTATTGGCGGAAATACAGTATTGCTGGAGTGCAAAGCATGGAGCCAGGCCGCTGGGAGGCCGTTCATGGTGGCTATGATGTTTCTTTTATGAACCAGAATCCGCACTTTGGGGTTCCATTGGACGCGCTGAGAACTCTTGAGGTTCAGCGGATCATTGCGAAGCTTCACCCCTTTTACTACGTCGTACCTGGCAATCAGGGCGCTCCCTCTGTGATTCGCCGCATTGGGCAGGAAATTGCCAACGACCTCCTCAAAGAGGGAGTGGACGCTTCTTTACTTGTATCTACGTGAGGTACATGTACTCGCAGCGGTGCTGTGATCAGCAAAGAACTCGATAGAGCAGGGGTCCCCGTCGCAGTGATTAGCGCTATGTACCCGGTAGCCGAACAGGTCGGAGCTAGCCGCATTGTAAAAGGGTTGCGTATTCCTCATCCCTGTGGTGATCCAAGTTTACCCCCAGAATTGGACGCAAAGGTACGGCAAGAAATCGTCAGGACCGCTCTTAAAGCCCTTGAGGCTGAGGTGAGGACCACAACGACTTTCGTGCCCAATCGTTCGACTACAGCTTGACAGGAGGTGACGGCGTGCGCCTTGAGTTAGCAGAATTTCCCGTAAACGAGATCATCTTAGGGAGCGAGAATCGTTACCGCTCTGCAACTCTTGAATTAAATCAGGATGAGCTATTAGGGGGTCTACACCAAGACAAACGCATTGAGAACGCAAAGCTGGCTGTGGTACTCCCTGGAGAGTGTGCCCGAATCACACACATCCGAGACATCGTAGAGCCCAGGATTAAGGTCCGAGGGCAGGGCCAGGTTTTTCCAGGCATACTTGGATCCGTAACGCCTGTGGGAGAAGGCCGAACCCATCGTCTCAGCGGCATGGCGGTAGTCGCGGCCGCCGAGTACGAAGGGACAATCCGGGCTGGAACCGCAGTGCAGCGGAGCGCCATTCTCGATATGTGGGGACCTGGCGCTGAGATCTCACATTTTAGTTCCCTGATACAATTAGTGCTGATTCTGCGGCTCGCGAAGGGGCTTGCCGAAATAGACGCGCACACTGCCATTCAGCAAGCGGAATACCAGCTCGCTTTTCAACTGGCCAAGTTAACGACAGGTCTTAAGCCTTCCGCCGTTGAGGTCTTTGAGCTCGGTGAAGCCGATCCTCTGCTACCAAGTATTGTCCTGATTCAGGGTTGTCTCACTCATAGCGGTCATCCCCACTCAAACTTAGCGTATTATGGGCTCCCCATTCGGGATTCTCTGGCCACATTAGTTCATCCAAATGAACTGCTAGATGGTGCGATGACAGTCGATACAACCCGCGGAATAGGTTACTACCCAACCACCTGGGACTGGCAAAACCACCCATTGGTGATGGGCCTCTACCGTTCGCATCGTAAGCAGCTGAATTTTGTTGGGATGATTGTTGAACGAATTCGCTTTGAGACTCACCACGGCAAGGAGGTGATTGCCCAAAATACCATGCGGATGGCGAAAGCCCTGCACGCCGAAGGAGCTCTAGTGAGCTGGCTAGGCTCAGGCAATGCTTTTGTGGATGTGATGCTTACAGTCCAGGCCTGCGAACGAGCCGGTATCAAAACCGTCCTAGTCACCTATGAATACGGCGGTAAAGACGGAGTGGATTCTCCTCTGCTCTACTATGTCCCCGAAGCTAACGCCGTGATCAGTACCGGTAGCCGCGATCGTTGGCTGGAGCTGCCACCGCCAGACAGAGCTGTGGGTCCTAACGAGAGTATCCAGATTCTCACCTATCCGGGGTCACCTCTCATTCCTGCGCAGAGCTCACTGACCCTGGATGCACGGGAGATGATCATCGGTGGGGTGGA
This sequence comes from Deltaproteobacteria bacterium, assembly GCA_016183145.1. Lineage (GTDB taxonomy): Bacteria > Desulfobacterota > Binatia > UBA9968 > UBA9968 > JACPFE01. The sequence continues at coordinate 8,811 of JACPFE010000513.1, forward strand.
TATCTGGGGGAGGGGATACCGGACTTGTGTAGCGTATTAGGCAATTCAAGGCTGCATAGGACATGAGAGTAGCAGTTGAGCGGCATCTTTGAGTTAACGTCAACCAGAGGTCTTTTATACGCCGGGCTCATTGAAACCTTGGAGCTTGGTCTTGAGACTGAAGCGATTGTGGCAGCTTTGCAAACAGCCCGGGGCTCGGAGATTTGAGAAAACTTACCTTATAAACGATATAGCCGCTTTTACTCGTCAGGCATTTTCATCACCCGCTCTGGTAGTATGTCTCCATCTTTCCTAGACGCCGAGCAACGACAATCAAAATGATCGACACGATACTGACAATCACGGCAAGCGATGACATTGGGCCGATCTCACCGTCGATAAAAAAATGATAGAGACGAGGGCCGATCGGCTCCGCATTCGGTGTATAGAGAAAGACTGAGATGCTGAATTCACGCAGAAAAATGGTAGCTAAAATGATCCAGCCAGCGATAAAGCCGGGCCTCATCAGGGGAAGCAAGATGCGGCAGAACGTAGGTAGGAAACCGGCGCCGCAAGCCTTCGAGGCGTCCTCTAGTTCGTTATGGATCTGCACAATCGTGCTTGTCATTGAACGAAGTCCGTAAGGCAGAAAGCGCGTGATGTAACCAATCAGAATAATCCAGATCGTTGCATAGATCGGGAGATCAATTTGAATGTATAGATACAGCAGGCCTATAGCTAGTGCCGTGCCGGGAAAGGCCCATGGAATAAAAGTCAAAGCTTCTATCGCCCCTCTTCCCACGGTCTTGGTCTTAACCGTGATATAAGCGGTGAGCGAAGCGAGAAGCATACACAGCGTGGCTCCGGTAATCGCAAGGAAAAGACTCGTTCTAAACGCCTCATAGGTTCGTCTATCAGTTAAGATATACGCATAATGTTCCGTCGTAAGAAGACTCATTGTCTTTGGTGATGGAGGATGAATGTAGCTTACCACTGAGCCGTAGATCAATACGATGAATGGAAGGATCGCACTAAAAAATAGAATCACGCCTGCGATTACGGTCGCAGCATAGCGCCACCGCCCTAAATCAACGAGCGTGGGCCGATAGCCTCGGCCCGTCACTGTAACATAGGCTTCTGTTCGGACCGTCAGCTTACGGTACACGTAAACAAGGAACAGTGTGATCGCGAGGAGAGTCATGGCGTAGGTAGCAGCGACGTTATGATTGGGGGGATACGCACCAATGGCTTCGCGGAAGATCTTTGTAGTAAAAACTTCGATGCGCGTGGGGAGCGCAATAATCGCTGGCGTGTCGAAGCCTTCGATGGCCCGGACAAAATTGAGCGTAACCGCAGCCAGGATGGCGGGGCGAACGATCGGGAACGTGATGCGCCACGCTATCTGGATATTACCTGAACCCGCAACTCGCGCAGACTCCTCAAGGGCGGGATCCATGGAATAAAGCGCCCCCGAAATGATCAAAAATGCTAACGGAGCTGTAATGAGACCCTCGACGAAAATCATCCCTGTCATAGAGTAAATATTCAAAGGGGCGCTCTCTAGACCCAAGAGGCCCATCAGCATACGATTGATCAAGCCTATACGAGGACTGAGCAGAAGTGTCCAAGAAACGGCCATCATGATGGGAGGAAAGATGTTAGGGATAATGGCGCTAAGCTCAAAAACTCGCCTGAAGGGGGCGTTGGTGCGAACTGTGATCCAAGCGAGCGCCGTAGCTAAGGCAACAGAGAATATGGACGAACCCCCAGCAAACACCAACGAATTAAGCAAAAGCTCATACGTAACTGGGTCGGCGTACACATTGATGTAATTGCTGAGGGTGAGTCCTCCCGGGACCCCCAAAGGCTCACTTTTAAAGCTCCCGTATAGGAGCATAATCGTAGGTGAAAGACTCAGGTAGGCTATTAGCCCAACCACGCCAAGTAGGATCGGCCAGTGCGAATCCTGACGCGCGATACGTAACGGCCATTGACGAATATAGGCGAATGCTGTTGCCGCCCCCACGCTCAACTCTCTCGTCTCAGGATTTCAGGCGGGTAGAACTTACTCCGACCTCAATACGTTTGAATTTTGAGGAGGCGAATATCCAAGAAAAGTCAGGCACCTATTCGTCAAGGTCTAAACCCAGACTTCCGTGGACCCGATTTTACTTCCCAGCGAAAAAGATTTCTCGATACTTCTTCTGAACCTCTTTAAACTCCGCTACGCTCAGCACGTCCATTAAAACCGTCCGTTCCTGGATTTTGTCAGCACCGTCTATAGGCGGGCTAGCTTCGGGAGAAAGTGGAAACTCGCCTGACTTCGCAATCAATCTTTGCGCTTCGGTTGAACAGGCGAACTCAATATAAAGCTTGCCCGCATTCGGTTGAGGAGACTTTTTGCTTAGACCAAAGTCGTTGGAGTTCGCCAGATACTTCTCCAAGCGGACATAGTCCAAAGGACCTTTAACCTGGCGGAGGTACTTAATGAAGGATATGCCTGCCACGACCTCTCCAGAGGCGATAACAGTGCCGACCGGCAAAAGCGACTCGACGAGATAGGGTTCTTGTTTAGCTAATGATCTCACCCAATCCTCTGCCTTCTTGTCAAAGTACTTATTCATATTGACCAGGATTTCCGCTGAGGTCGTGTTGCGCGATGGGTCGGCCAAGCCAATTTTTTTCTTCCATTTTGGATTCAGGAGATCGGCAAAATCCTTTGGCGCTTCAGTAGGCTTAACCAGATCCTTATTGTAAAGAATACTGATCGGAAGGGTGCGCCATACGGTCAAGAGGGCGTCTTTGTCCATTAGTTCCCGAGGGAACTTACTTGCAGTCACGGGCACGAATTTAGCGTAGAATCCTTCCTGGCGTAAGATCATCTGCATCCCATGAGGGCCTTCCACCACGTCGAAACCAGGGCGGCCGCCGCGCCATTCCGTAAGGGTCCGGTCCATGATTTTGCCTGATGCGGCGCGCCAGTATTCGACTTTAATTCCGTATTTCTTCCCAAAAGCGTTGTTGATAGAATCCATGTCTTGAGTGGGCACGGTCCCGTAGACAATGACCTTACCTTCCTTCTTGGCTGCTTCCACATCGACGTTGTCGGACCAGGCAACCACGGGGAGTGCGAATAAATAAGCGAAAATAATCGAACCGATTAACCCTGGCCAACGGATCTTTAAAGTCTTCATAGTTCTACCCTCGCTTGATTTTGTTTTTTTCTTAATCACAAAGACTGATTGCTTAGCGTAGAGCCCAGTATCTCAGTAGGTTACAATAGAGCCTAAATTTTTCCTTTTGGACCCTTCGATGTGCCTCCTTTAATCTTAAACGCCTAACCTCCGATGTAAAATACCGAAGGCTCGAGCCCCTTTTCGGGCAGGAGGGGCCGCGCCTTTTTCTCTGCGGCGATGCGCGACACCTCGCTCTGAGGATCGTCCAGGTCCCCAAAGATGCGGCACTCGGTGGGGCAGGTTTGGACACAGGCCGGATTTAACCCTTGATCGACCCGGTCCACGCAGAAATTACATTTCATGACGATTCCTTCGGGGAAGTGCTGCTTCGCCTCTTCGAATGGCGTTCGCCCATTCTCGTAGTAGGCACCGTCGCCGCCATAAAAAGCCCGCGGCCCGTAGGGGCAGGCCTCCATGCAAGAGCGACAACCCAGGCACAGATCGTAATCGATCAATACGATACCGTCTTCCCGCTGGTAGGTGGCTCCCGTCGGACAGACTTCCATACAAATGGGATTCTTGCAGTGGTTGCACAGCACGGGCAGAAAGATCCTGCGTGCGGCGGGAAATTTCCCCACTTCCTTCTCTAGCACCTTCCCCCAAAAGATCCCCCCAGGGGTGGCGTGTTCGGATTTGCAGGCCATGGTGCAGGCATTGCAGCCGATGCAGATATCAAGATCTATGACCATCCCATAGCGCGCCATGGTTGTCCTCCCTTTAAAGCAGCGGGTCGTAAAGACCCACGCGCATCACCAAAAAGCGAAACAGATAATCCCCGAAAAGCCTGAGGAGAGCCAGGATGAACGTAAGCGCGAAAACAGTTTGAACCTGCGCTTCCCACACCACGGGCAGAGCAAGCAGCAGAGGAACAATGAGGCCAGCCCCGATCACACCCCCCAAAAACAGACTGGCCCATCTCCCGCGCGTCAGGAGACGAATGGACTCGCGGGCCGCCACCGCCGAACTGGACATGACCGAGACATGGCTCAGCACCAGGAGCAAGCAGAGAATCACTAGATAATTTTGGTTCCTCTCTAGCAACATTAAGTCCAGCGAGGGTCCCGGCAGCATCGGGGAGGTGAGAATCAAAATGTCGATCCCGGCCAGAAGGGAATAGGCAAAAAAGATGATCGGAAAGAAGGCCGAGTTCCAGAAGGGAATGGCCGGCGAAGGAGCGAGGACGAATCCCGTGTAGATCATGACGAGAACGGCTGCCCCGCCGCCGGCCACTCGCAGCGATGTCCGGAGGGTAGTCCCCTCGCTCAACCAAGCGGGAAGCTCCAGGCCGGGCCACTGGAGCGCCAGCTCGATCACCCCCAGGACAAACAAGAGCGTGATGAAAAAACAGCCCCGGCTGATCCAGGAAGTCTGGGGACGAAAGAAGGCACGCCAGAAGCGCTCCGGGCGGCCCAAATCCAAGAGGAGAAGCACCGTTCCCACAAGCAACACCAGCAGACCCAGTACGCCTGCCCAGAGGTGCTCCAGATAGAGCGAAACGAGAAAGAGACCTGCGCCAGCCCCGCCCAAGAAAAGATAGCTGATCACCAGCCACCCCCACTCCCGTTGGGGCCGAACGTCAATGAGGAACTCATCGATGCGCGCTGCCATACCGTCCTCCTTGATCCTCTTTCCCTTTACGCCGCTCGCGAGACTTTGACCCGGATGCAGGAATCCAAACCGGTCGAGATAGGATCAATGCGATCCATATTGATCGGTAGTAAGGTGTTGAAATGGACCCCTTTCCCTTTCGCGACCGGCTTGCCCTTGGCCCAGCTTCCAAAAACGCCGGCGATACCGACGACCTCCGGATGAATGCACTCGGTGAGCTTGGCCTTCCCTTTCACTTTGCCCGCTGCCGACTCAACCCAGATCGCATCTCCATCCTTGACCCCTTTGCGCTTGGCCGTTTCGGCATTGATGAGGATCTTGTACGCATAAGGGTTGTGCTCAGCGAGATCACTCAACCAAGGGTTCTGCGTGGTAAAGGAAAGGCTATGAAAAGGAAGCTTGAAATTGACCACAAAGAGGTCATATGGAGGCGACGCATCATCATAAGCAGCACAGGGTTTCCATTCTGGCAGAACCTGATAATCTGAAACATCTAACTTGCGGTCCAAGTGATTCGCCACTTTTTCAACTGAGCGCTTTGCTCGTAAATAATTTTCAAAATAGATGGGGAAGCGAGGGCGGATAAAGGGACTCGGATATTTTTCCTCCACTGAGCGAGGCACCTTGTGATAACCGTTGTTCTTGAACCAGGCGAGCCCTTTTTCAGGACCAAAAAGTGACTTGGCCCATCGGTCGTAAATATCCTCCAAGGCATAACGTGCCACAGGGTCCAGTTTGTATTCATCTTTGAGTTCCAGTGTCATGTTTAAAAGCTTATAGACATCTTCCAAAAAACCCATACGTTCTGCGACATCAAAAAGCACGTCGATCCACTCCCGAGCCTCTCCCATGGGTTTTTCGACAACCGGCTGTCTGATACCCCAATAAAAATAACCCGTGTGCGGGCTCATCGTATGAGTATAACGGTTGGGGAAAAGATCAAAGCGTTCCAGAAAATGCTTGTCGGGTAGCACGAGATCAGACATCTCGGCGACCTCATCGATGTGCGTGCTGAAGTTAACTACGAATGGAACCTGCTTGAGCATTTTAGCGGATTCTTCGGGATTCGCATTGCACATCATTAGGTTTCGCCGGCATACGATAAGGACTTCTGGAGTATAGGGTAACCCGGACTGTTTAGGATTGACGAGGTTGATTTCGTAGATGGGACTTCGATTCGTACTTATGGGGAAAACCTCTCGATGTCCTAGATCCTCCGGAGGTGTCTCGTCGAAATCATAGTACCGCGCCGCTCGGCCGATAGCGGCGGGCGGGGTTATCAGTTCCTCGTCGGTCATCCCTGGAGCCCAGCGACCCGATGGTCCCAGAAGATTAATGCCACGATGGCCGCCAGGGACGTAAAAAGCGCCCACCACCATGTTTAAAGTCTGGACCGCCAACGCCGTGTGAGTTCCGTGTTTGTGGGCACCCGCACCGCGATAAATATTAACCGCAACCGGCCTGTAAGGAAGCACCTTGCCATCAATCACAATGGTGGAGCCAATCTTTGCCGCCTCGCCAAACTCTTTTGCGATGCGCCGAATCGTCTGGGCCGGGATGGTTGTAATTGGAGCAACTTTTTCCGGCGCGTAGTTCTTGACATGGTCCTTGAGCGCTTGAAATGCGGGCCGACACTTTTTTCCCCCCGCAACAAATGAGCCTTCGAGGGCGGGATCAGCATTGGACTCATCGAAGGGAATGGCGCCGTCGCTGCGGCGATCCCAAACCAGCGGCTTACCTTTGGGCCCTTCTCTCAGATAACCGCCATCTTCCTGGACAAGGTAGGAGGCGTTGGTTCTTCGCTTGAGAAATTCCTGGTCGTAACAGCTCAGCTCGTTCAGCAGGATGTGGATCAGGCTTAAGATGAACGCGCCATCGGTCCCGGGACGGATAGGAACCCACTCGTCAGCTTTGGCTGCAGCATTGGTTCCTACCGGGTCCACGACCACTAAGCGCATCCCCCTTCGGCGCGCTTCAGCCATCTTACGCGCCGCGACATTCGCATTCAGGCCTCCCATAAAACCTTGCTGGTTTCCAAGCAGAATCGCATAATTGCAATAATCGAGGTCGAAGTCCGAGTGAAAAGACCCGTTGGTCAGGTACATGGAAGCATGGAGATAGTTGCCGCAATAATAACCAACCCAGTCTGAATTTGGGGTTCCAAAGGCTACCGCCCATGCTGGCCGAATCATCACACCAAGAGCGTAGTGGTCAAAAGTTGCAATCACCAGCTTCCGGGGGTCCTCTGCTCGAACTTTTTGCAACTTCTCGGTCAGCAAATCCAAAGCTTGCTCCCACGAGATCTCTCGCCACTTAGGATCTACTCCAATTCCCTTTTCCGGATTGGTTCTCAGTAGCGGCCGCTGTATTCTGGACGGGTCGTACAGGCTAATGAGCGCGGCCTGACCTCTGGCACAGAGATGTCCGGCGCTGGCCGGACAGTTCGGATCACCTTCTATTTTTACCACTACCCCATCCTGGCGATGGGCAAGTATTCCGCAAAACGCAAAACACGTCTCACAGACGCTATGGAGCCATACGTCTTCCCTGCCTAAGACCGCTTCCATCTCTAACCTCCCTCCGGCGGATAGACCCCGACCACGACGCTGATCTTCTCGCCGCTCTCCAACTTGGTTTCGAAACCTTCCAGCTCGTCGATATCCCGGTCGTTGACGCAGACAAGTGTCGTTGAGCGAAGCTCTCCTTCAGACTTGAAAACGCTCGCTCGGAAAGGTTCGCCGTGTTTCTCAACCAAGATTTCGAGGAGATCTCTAATAGTAAGGCCGGGGGTGGCTTCAATCTTTTCCCCCCGGCACCCAAGGACGTTTCGCACTAAACCTAGATAAGAAATATCGAGCTGAGCCTTCATCCCAAACCTGAAAGAGGTTTTCCGCTTCTAGTTGCAGATGTTCCCGGCGATCATGCGAGCAATTGATATGCCACTGCCCAATACGTGATTTTCCTTTTCGCAAAAACCTTCAGCAAGGAGTTTTATTCCATGAAATAGGAAACCAGCTTCAACTTTTCCAATTTGTGCAATGAGAAATTGTACTAATGTTTCCACAGCATTAAGAAATGCCAAATGGTGAAGAACGATTAAACGGATGTCTTGCATTATCTTCGATTCTTGGGCCATCGCCGGACGTCTTGAGAGCAATAATAAAATCAAGAATCCAAACCATGCTACGCGTTTCATGCCTGATAATCACCTGTTGCGCTTGGAAGTGTTGCCCGAGGGATATATCTATCCCAGAGCAGATCGGCCCGTGCGCGATCTATTGCGCAAGCGAAGTCAGTTGGTGCGCCACAGAACGACGAATCTGTTGAGCATTCAAAATCTTTTCTAGATGTGCTGCGCGGTTGAAGAGTAGATTCCAACCAGAGCGGATTCGCAATCCGGAGAGAGAATCCGGGTCACGGGCTGCTCCCCGATCATATTACCCGCGAGTTGTTTGCATCAGAAATCAGACGGCTTCAGCGATTTCCTATTGGCTCCAACCCGCTATTGGCGATGGCGCGGGCGGCCTCCGGCGAGGCGAGGAATCTGACAATCGCGTGAGCCGTGTCCGAATCCCTGGTAGTTGCGGCGACGCCGGCCGAGAACACAGAGACTTTCTGCACCTCCGGCGGCAGCGGTGTCACATGATCGATGCCGGGTACGGGTAGCAGCTCGCTCAACTGCTGGAAGCCGATTTCCGCCTCGCCCCGCGCGATCACGGCGCCGACTCGCTCACCACCGCCGATGAGCCGGCTTTTGCTCATCACCTGGTCGGCTATTCCCAAGCGCTGATATAGCTCCGTGGTGAGATATTGGCCGCTGACGCTGGCGGAGTACGCGATGGATTTTGCTTGCAAGAGCGTGCGCTTCAGCGCGTCGACCGTGCCGATGTCCGGCTTAGGGGCTCCTGCCCGCACCGCCATACCGATAACTGAGCGTGCGAGGGGAGTATAGCTTTCGGCCATGATCAGGCCTTCCTTGATGAATCCAAGAAGCACGGCATCCGCTACAATGACAACGTCAACG
>JACPFE010000511.1 GCA_016183145.1 Deltaproteobacteria bacterium
ATAAATATCCGAACCCTTCGTGTCCTTCGTGCGCTTCGTGGTGAGAGTATCTTTCGTCGAGTGGTGCGCCCATGAATAGCGTTTAGAAAATTTCCTCAGGCGGCGACAATTTTTGAGCATCATTGCACAATGTGGAAAATTCGATGAACCTCCACAGCTTGTTTCACCCCCGCGCCGTCGCTTTGATCGGTGCCTCCACGGAACAGAATAAGCTCAGCGGCAGACCCTTGCGCTTTTTTCGCGAGTACGGTTACGCGGGCGGAATCTATCCCGTCAATCCGAAATACCAGGCAATGGACGGGCTGCGCTGTTTCGCAAAGCTATCGGATATTCCGGTCGAAGTGGATCTGGCCGTGATCACTCTGCCCGCATCGGCGGTTCCCGGCGCTTTGGCGGCGTGCGGCGCCAAAGGCGTGAAGGCGGCGGCCATCATCAGCTCGGGATTCGCCGAAGTAGGCGGCGAAGGAGCTCGCCTGCAAGAGGAGCTCGCGCGGATTGCCGCCGAATATGGCATCGCGGTGTGCGGTCCCAATTGCTCCGGGTTCGTCTACTTTCCGGAAAAAGTGACGGCATCCTTTAGCGTGGGGCTGAATGACGGCTTCCCGGAAGCGGGACCGGCGGCCTTCGTGAGCCAGAGCGGCGCGTTGAGCTCCTATATCCTCGGCGCGGCGCGCGAACGCGGCTTGGGGTTTCGCTATTGGATCACCACCGGCAACGAGTGCGTGCTGAGCTTTACCGATTATCTTCAATACCTCTTGGAAGACCCCGAAGTCCGTCTGGTGCTCGGCTACCTTGAGGATGCGCGCGACGGAGCGGCGTTCCAGGCGGCTGCGCGCCGGGCTTTGGCTCTGGACAAACCGCTCATCATCATGAAAGTGGGCCGTTCCGAGGCGGGCGCCAAGGCGAGCGTTTCGCACACCGGATCGCTCGCCGGCGCGGATGAAGTCTATCAGGCGGTTTTCTCGCAGAACGGGGTGCTGCGCGCCGAAAGCTTGGATGAGCTATTCGACCTCGCGCTGCTCGCCCAGGCTCCCCGCCGGCCACGCGGCAAGCGCGTGCAGGTGCTCTCGATCTCGGGAGCGGCGGGCATTCTGATGGCGGACGTGGGCAGCGAGCTGGGGCTCGATTTCGCGGATCTCTCCGATGCCACCAAGGATGAGTTAAAAAAAATCATGCCGCCCTTCGCCGCGATCACCAATCCGATGGATGTCACGGCGGAAGCGGTGGCCAGGCCGGAACTTCTCAGCCAGGCCGCCGAGGTGATCCTTAAGGACCCCAACGTGGATAATCTCGTGGTGTTCTTCGGCATTGTGCCGGGAGCGCACGAGAAGCTCGCCGCCGCGATCGCGAAAGTGGCTCAAGGCACCGACAAACTCGTGGTGATGACTTGGTTCCCACTGCCCCTTACGGATATCTGGATGAGCCTGGCGCGATCCGGTGTGCCAGTTTTTCCCGAGCCGGCGCGGGGGATTCGAGCGCTTGGCAAGATGGCTCAATATGTGGAGGCGCGCGAGAAAGCTCTTGCGAGCAAATCCGCTGCGATCGGTAAAGAACCGGCTGTTGCGTCTGAGGTCGAGACGATCGTCACTCAAGCAAAAAACCGCGGGCGCAATGCCTTGACCGAGATCGAGGCCAAGGCCCTGCTCAAGGCTTGTGGACTTCGAGTGCCGCGCGGCGGGCTGGCCCGCGACGCCGTGGAAGCTAAATCCTTGGCCGGAAGCATTGGCGGTCCGGTCGCCCTGAAGGTCTCCTCGCCGGACCTGCTGCACAAGACCGAGGCCGGTGTGATTCGTTTAAACTTGCGAAGTCAGGAGGAGGTGGAGCGCGCCTTCGACGAGATTTTGCAGAGGGCCAAGAAATGGAACCCGCGAGCGCACTTGGATGGAGTGCTGGTGGAGGAGATGATCGGCGGCGATACCAGGGAAGTCATCGTCGGCGCGCGCCAAGACCTGCGCTTCGGATCGGTGGTGACTTTCGGCCTCGGCGGCATTTTCGTCGAGGCGATCAGAGATTTTGCCGTCTGGCCGGCGCCGCTGACGATGGATGAAGCCCGGGAGATGATCCGGAAGACTCGCGGCTACCCTATCTTGACCGCTTTTCGCGGCCGTCCGGCTGCGGATCTCGTAGCAGTGGCACACGCGCTCTGCGTGATCGGGCAACTCGCGAGTGAATTGCAGAATCAAATAGCGGAACTGGAGATCAATCCTCTCTTCGTGTTGCCGGAGGGCTCCGGCGTGATCGTCGGCGACGCGCTGGCAGTCCTGCGGTAGGTTTTCGGACCGAATACCGACCGGAATCCGATCTCGATCCTTTCACCGGTAAAAATCTCACGCTATCGAATCGTGCTCTTCTGCGGGCCAAGCCCCAACAGATTGAAATCGAAGTTAAAGCTGGTCTTTGCCGGGTTGATTTCTTTCTTGAGCGAAAGCGTGAAAGACCAACATTCACATCCGGACAAGATTTTCGCGGAGGTCCGAAAGCCGGGAAAACGATGATTTTGGAGATCATAACTCGCGCTGAACGAAAATAACAGACGATCGGTAAGATGGTATAAAAGATGTCCTCCGAGATTGGAGGCGACGTTTTGATTGGCGGCACCCGGACAACGAGGATCGTCGGGATGAATGGCGCAATTAGAGGGAGCGTCCAGATTGACATTGGCGTCTTCCCCCAAGAAACCGTTGGGACCCCGACGGAAAAAGTAGTAGGAAAAAAGTACCGAATTGGGCCGGTTGAAATCCGGATCCAGTACTTTCCGCGTGATCGGCCGAGGATCCGAAATACTGAGACTCGCGCGCGCCCGCGTTAACTGCCAGGCTCCGGGGTTGATCCCGCTATCAAAAGTTAACGTTAAAAAGTTCAACGGCGATGCGCTCAGGTTGATATCCAGGTCCGACAGGCTGTCCCCGCCATGTCTCTCTTTATCGATATCGTAACTCAATGCCAATTTGAGGGATCCCAAATCCCGAACAGCTCCGCTGGTTACGGGATTGAGTACTTCCACGTCCTTTTCGCCCATAGCGGTTTCGATCAGACTTGCCGATTTTCCCCAAAATCGGTTGGCAATGGCAAATGTGATGATGTTTCGCCGGTTGACCCGGTCGGTCCCATCCATAACCGGGATACGGCTTTGATCGTTACCCGGCACAAACAAATAGCTGATCTCGGGATCGATCACATGTTTAATTCCAGTGAACCCCAAGCTATCAACGGCAAAAATTCGACTGAGGGAGGTGCCTAGATTGCTACGGACCTCCACGGTTTGCCGCCCCACGTTGTGATCCGAAGATTTTTTTACCGGAGAGTAAAGATGATAATACGTTCCCCGCGGGGCTAAGCTCAACGCCCCGAAGAGAGAAGACCCGGCCCGAAACGGCAGCACGGCTTCCGGTCTTAGATCAAAACGTAACCCGTCGCCGCACATCGCACGTTGCATGGCCGACATACCACAGTAGCTGTCGCTGCCTTCCCGGCGAAGATAATTGACTCCTTCCGCGCGCCAGCGAAACTCGAGTGGAAAATTCGACAAGAACCGCCGGCCCCAAAAAGCAAACTGGGGAGTTCGTTGCAGCGTGGTCTTATCAAACTGGATAAAATCCTGATAGAAATTCCACTCTCCTTTGATGAAGGTATCGCTCCATCCCCTGAACAAACCGAAGCGCGATTCGCCATAACGGCTTCTGCGCAGTTCGATCTCCCTGGTCCCTGGCAGGTCAAACCGATCGATCAGCTCCCGCGTAAACAGATCATCGCTGTAGGCGGCGATATCGCTGTAGGCCAGCCAGCCGGCACCCGTCAGGTAGCGGTGCGTCCCGTTGACGCTCCATCGATCGACCGGGATGTCTTGATCGGCGATCGTCCGGTCGACGATGTCGCTCTTTTCATTCTTGCGGAAGCTTTCGTTGAAATAGGCAGCGTTCAACTGAAAATCGGAGTCCCTGTCGATCTTGGTGCGCACCTCGCTTAACAATCCGACTCGCGATCGGGACTCAATGTCAGCGGCGAACGTCGCATCGGCGCTTTTGGAAATCGCCCAGAAAAAGGGCAACTGAAAGCGAAACCCGTCGCGCGTCGAGTTGCCGATTTTGGGGAAAAGAAAGCCGGTCTGCCGTTCGCTCCGCAAAGGAAACGCCCCATAGGGAAGATAAAAAACCGGGACATCCAAGATATAAAAATAGCCGTTGCGAATGATTCCCGCGCCCTCTAAGCTCAGATCCATGCTCTCGGCGGAAATACGCCAGGAAGGCGCGCCCGACTCGCAGAGACACGTGGTGAAAAAAGCTTCGTCGATATGATAGCTCTGGCCGGTGAATTTCTGTAACCGCCTCCCGCTCATGCTGACATGGCCCCGCTCAAGAAAGATGTCGCCGTTTTGGATCTCGCCGGTCTCTTTTTCCAGGTTCATCTGTATCGCGTCGGCTGATTTTATCCGCCATTCCGGGTCCGCCACGGAGACATGTCCCTTGGCTTCCACGTCCTGCGTGACGCGGTTCATGCGAACCTCGTCGGCTTTGATCGTGGTTTGCTGCCGTTTGATCTCGACGTTTCCGCTGGCTTCGATTTGAGACCCGCCGTCGCCGAACCCTAGCTTATCGGCGGTCACATTGAGTTCCTGGCTGGTTTCCTGGCCCACCGCAGGTGTCCCACTCCCGCGCTGCATGAACTGCGCCCACGACGAAGCATCCCCGCACAGCATGACGGCGGCCAAGACAACCAGGATGCTGGGATTGGTTGTGAATCTCATATGTATCGGTTAGAGGGTCGAATTTGATGCTGTAGCGCCGGCCAGTCTGGCACCGCCGATCTCCTGGACCAAAGACCGAACCTCCCCGAGCAGATAGAGGGAGCCAGCAACCAACACGATATCTTCGGGCCGGGCATCGGCGAGCAAACAACCAAGGGCCTGGCGCGCGTCGTTCATCACGCGATGGGAAACCCGACCGGCAACGTGACTAGCTAATTGTTTGGGATCCGCGCTTCGTTCCATTGAAACGCGCGTCAAGACCACTTCATCCACCACGTCCACCAGCATGTTCAGCATCAGCCGCCATTGTTTATCTTCCATCGACGCGAACAGCAGCTTGATTCTCCTCCCCTGCCGAAAATCCTCAATCGTTTCTACGAGCGCCTTGACCCCTTCCCCGTTATGCGCGCCGTCCAAGACCACGGCGGGCCGCTCAAGCATCACTTCGAAGCGGCCCGGCCACGAAACGGTCGCCAATCCCTCCCTTATGAGTGCGCCGCTCACAGGAAAAGCCCCGCGCGCAACCTCAAGCGCGCCGAGCGCCACCGCCGCGTTGTTCCTTTGATGGCGGCCGTGAAGTGCCAACGAAAGATTCGAGAACCCTTGATTCATGCCTATATAATCGAAAAGGTTTTTGTTTTTCAAGGAAATTTTGAAGTCGCGTCCAAGAAAAAAAACTCGCGCATGCTGATCGCAGGCAAGGCCGCTGAAAATATCCATCACCTCGGCGGGTAGGGCGCCGACCACTACGGGAACCTCCGCCTTAATAATACCAGCTTTTTCGCGCGCGATGGATCGAAGATCCGAGCCGAGGTAAACCTCGTGATCCTTGGAGATCGTCGTAATCATGGAAACCACGGGGGTCACTAGATTGGTGGCGTCGAGCCTCCCTCCCAATCCAACCTCCACCACAGCGACATCGACTCCCTGCCGCGCGAAATAAACGAAAGCCATGACGGTGACGAACTCAAAAAAGGTCAACGCAACGTCGGCCGTCAGAGTGCGTCGCCACACTTCTTCCGCCAGCGCTACAACTTCGTCTGGAGAGATCTCCCGGTCGCCGATCCGGATGCGCTCGGTAAACGATACCAAATGGGGCGAGGTGTAAAGCGCCGTTCGGTAACCTCCCAGGCAAAGTATGCGGTGAAGCATCGCCGCAGTAGAGCCTTTGCCGTTGGTCCCAGCGATGTGAAACGAAGGAAAGGTTTTTTCAGGATGGTTGAAGAGCGCGAGCGCCCGTTCCATGCGGTCTAAACGAAGATCGATGACTCCGCCCCGCAGGTTATAGATGCGATCCAGCGTTTCCGAATAGGAGTCCACAGCAAGCGGTAAACGAAGGTCTATTCCGTCCCCTTTTCCCTAATCACTAATTCCCTAACTCACTAACTCCTAATTCACTAGCCACTAGCTCACTAGTCACCGGTTTCATACTTCTCGCCGTCCGGCGGCCGAGCCTGCGCGTTATATTCTTTCTTAACCCGTTTCATCGCGCGCTTGAGCCGCGCGACAAAGAGTCCGGCCCGCCGCGCCTTTTGGGCCCCCGTCTTGGCTTTCTCGATGGTCGCAATCAGCGCGCTGCCCACCACCGCGGCATCGGCGAATTGCGCGATCCAAGCCGCCTGCGCCGGCGTCGAGATGCCGAAGCCGACGCCCACCGGCAGGGACGTGGACTCGCGCACATGGTTCACCTGCGTGCGCAGGTTGGTGTCGAATGAGCGGCGCGCGCCGGTCACGCCGGTCACTGAAACATAATATACGAACCCACGCCCTCTGCGCGCGACCTGCCGGACCCGATCCGCGCCGCTGGTCGGTGACAAGAGAAAGATGACGTCCATGCCTTCCTGGTCGGCCCACCGTTTCAACTCCCCGCTCTCTTCCGGCGGCAAATCGACGCAGAGAATACCGTCGGCGCCCGCCCGCGCGGCCTGGCGGCAAAATGCTTTCAGCCCAAAGTGAAAAAACGGATTGAAATAACCGAAGAGAATCACCGGCAGCTCGGAGCGCCGCCGGAACTCGCGCACCAGGTGAAAAATCCGCGGCAAGGAAAGGGTGTTGCGCAAGGCGCGCTGCGATGATCGCTGGATCGTCGGCCCATCCGCAGTCGGATCGGAAAAAGGAATGCCCAGCTCGATCAAGTCCGCTCCGCCCTTCTCCATGGCCCGCATGATCGAAAGCGTCGTTTCGAGATCCGGGTCCCCCGCCGTGACGAATGGGATAAGGGCGGTTTCGCCGCGCTTCTTTAGCTCGGCGAATTTTCTTTCAATGCGGATCATGGCTTATTAAGGGTTCAAGGTTCAACGCTCGCCCTGCGAGCTGTTCAAGGTTTAAGGTTCCAAGTTCAACGTCCCCGCTCCACACCTTGAACTTTGAACCTGGAACGTTGAACGGCTGTTAGAGCTTCACTCCCAGATATTCTCCCACCGTCGTCATGTCCTTATCTCCCCTGCCCGACAGATTGACAATGATCGTGCGCTGTTTTGCCAACCGTGGCGCAAGCCGCATCACGGCGGCGATCGCGTGAGCGCTCTCCAAAGCAGAGATGATGCCTTCCACTTCCGCGAGGAATTTAAGCGCGCTGATGGCCTCGCCGTCGGTCGCCGAAACAAACTCAATTCTGCCGCGGTCGCGCAGATAGCTAAGCTCGGGACCTACGCCGGGATAGTCTAGCCCCGCCGCCACCGAATGGGTCTCGCGAATCTGCCCCTGATCGTCCTGCAGCACATAGCTCTTGCTGCCGTGCAGCACTCCCACCTCGCCGCCGAGAATCGACGCCGCGTGCTTGCCGGTGCGGATACCGCGCCCCGCCGCTTCGACGCCGAGCATCTTGACCTTTCGGTCCTTGACGAAAGGATAGAAGAGGCCCATGGAGTTGCTGCCTCCGCCGACGCAAGCGACCAGATAATCCGGCAGCCGCCCCTCGGCCTTGAGAATTTGCCGGCGTGCCTCCCGGCCGATCACCGATTGAAAGTCGCGCACCATCATCGGATAGGGATGGGGACCCGCAACCGAGCCGATCAGGTAGTAGGTCGTGCGCACGTGAGTCACCCAATCGCGCAGCGCCTCATTCATGGCGTCTTTTAAAGTCCGGCTGCCCGAGTCCACCACCCGCATCTTGGCGCCCAGCAGCTTCATGCGAAAGACGTTGAGCGACTGGCGCGCCACATCTTCCGTCCCCATGAAGATTTCGCATGGCAGACCGAAGCGCGCCGCCACCGTCGCCGTGGCCACCCCATGCTGTCCCGCGCCGGTCTCCGCGATAATGCGCTTTTTGCCCATGCGCCGCGCCAGCAGGATTTGGCCGATGGTGTTGTTGATCTTATGCGCCCCGGTATGGCAGAGGTCCTCGCGCTTGAGATAGATCTTCGCCCCGCCGAGCTTTTGCGTCAGACGCTCGGCGAAGTAGAGCGGCGTTTCCCGGCCCGCGTATTCGCGCAGATACTTTTGGAACTCCCGGCGAAAGGCGGCGTCATGCCGCGCCGCAGCATAGGCCCGCTCCAATTCCGCTAGGGCGGGCATGAGCGTCTCGGCGACGTAGCGGCCACCGTACGGGCCGAAATGACCGCGCCGGTCAGGCAGCCTGGGCAGCGATGATGAATTCTTTGAGCTTGCCATGATCCTTAATACCGGGGTGTGACTCCACGCCGCTGCAAACGTCGACTCCGTAGGGACGAATCCTGCGCACGGCCTCGGCGACATTCTCCACGGTGAGGCCGCCGGACAAAATCAATTTTTCCGTCGGTAATCCTTCCAACCAATCCCAGGGAAATGCCGCCCCCGACCCGCCGTATCCCGGCGACCAGGAATCCAGCAGAAGGAAGTCCGCGGGAAATTTTTCCATCCCCTGCAGCGATTTCTTTTCCTTCATGCGAAACGCCTTGATTACCTTGAGCGCCCAACCGCGGCAGTAATCTTCACTTTCTTCGCCGTGGAATTGCAGCGCGCCGTAGGCCTGGCGTCCGTCCGCGAGAACGGCGTCGGCGAGAATCTTGCGAACCCTCTCTTTGGAGTCGTTGACAAAGAGCGCAACGTTGCAAGCGCGCTCGGGCAGCGCTTCGAGAATGGCACGTGCCTTTTCTGGCGCGATCGAGCGCGGGCTCGGCGCATAGAAATTGAACCCTAAAGCGTCGGCGCCGAACTCGAGCGCCTTTTCCGCATCGGCCAAATTCGTGATGCCGCAGACCTTCACTTTCACCATAACGCAATACAGTCCTGAGTCCTGAGTCCTGAGTCCTGAGTCCTGAGTCCTGAGTGCTGAGTGCTGAGTGCTGAGTCCTGAGTGCCGAGTCCGGAGTCTCAGGACTCGTTACTCGTTACTCAGGACTTATTACTCAGCACTCGTTACTCAGCACTGAGTAGCTCCCGTAGCTTCTTCCCCGGCCGCTGCGCGCGCATCAGAGATTCGCCGATCAAGAAAACATGGATGCCTAACTTCTCGACCCGGCGAATCTGCTCCACGCCGTCGATGCCGCTCTCGCAAACCGCCGTTACGCCGGTCGGAAGGAGTGGCGCCAATCGTTCCGTAGTGGCCAGACTGACTTCGAAAGTCTTGAGATCGCGGTTATTGATCCCGATCAGTTCAGCACCCGCCTTGAGCGCGGCTTCCAGCTCCGCTTCGCTGTGCACCTCGATCAAGGAGTCCAAGCCGAGCGCCGCGGCTTGCTCTCGCAACTCGCCCATGAGCGAGGGATCAAGCAGTGCGGCGATAAACAGCACGGCATCAGCGCCGTAGCTTTTGGCCTCGACCAACTGGTAGGAGTCGAGGATGAAATCCTTGCGCAAAAGCGGCAGGCTCACCGCGCCATGAACCTCTTCCAAATAACGCAGGTTCCCCTGAAAAAAGCGCTCCTCGGTCAGCACCGAAACGGCACTGGCACCATGCTCGGCAAAATCCTTCGCCAGCGCCAGCGGATCGAAGTCCGGCCGAATAAGCCCCTTCGACGGCGAGGCGCGCTTCACCTCCGCGATGATGTGGCGCGAGGTCCCCGAGAGGCTTTTGGCGAAGCCGCGGACGGGCACATGAAACAGCGGCCGGTCGCGCAGCGCCTGCGGCGGCATGTCACGCCGCCGCCGCGCCACTTGCTCGCGCATATGGCCGGCGATGGTAGCGAGAATTTCAGCCATGAAATCTAAGCGGCGTTGGTTAACTGAACCAGTTGTTCGAGCTTCTGGCGGGCTTTGCCGGAATCGATGGAGGAGGCCGCGAGCGCCATGCCGTCCTTGACCGAGGCGGCGCTGCCGCTGACGTAGAGCGCGGCGCCGCTATTGAGCAATACTACGTCGCGCGCCGGGCCCTTGTCCCCTTGCAACACACCGCGCACGATGGCCGCGCTCTGTTCCGCGTTGCCGCCGCGCAAATCTTCCAGCCGGCAGGGCTTTAGCCCAACTTCTTCGAGTGTATTCTTTTATCTGTCCGTCGCGCAGCTCCGCCACCTTGGTGGGACCGCAGAGGGAGATTTCATCCAAACCTTCCATGCCGTGAACCACCATGGCGCGCACGCTGCCGAGGTTCTTAAGCACATGGGCGATGGCGGCGACCAGCTCGCCGCTGTAAATTCCGATCAACTGATGGGTGGCCAGGGCCGGATTGGTAAGCGGGCCCAGGAGATTGAACACCGTGCGGATGCCGATATCGCGGCGCGGCTGCACGGCGTATTTCATCGCCTCGTGGAGCAGCGGCGCGAACAAAAAACCGATGCCGATCTTGGCAATGCATTCTTCGACCCGCTCCTTGGGCGCGTCCACCTTTACCCCCAACGCCGCCAGCACGTCGGCGCTGCCCGACTGGCTCGACACCGAGCGGTTGCCATGCTTGGCGACGGCGACGCCTCCGCCAGCCACGACAAAGGCCGAGGTGGTGGAAATGTTAAACGTGCCCTTCTGATCTCCGCCGGTGCCGCAGGTATCCAATACGGTCTTGGATCCGACCTTGACGCGATGGGCCTTTTCGCGCATCACGCGCGCCGCGCCGGTGATCTCTTCGACGGTTTCGCCTTTCATCCGCAGAGCGGTGAGAAAGGACGCCACCTGCAAGGGGGTCGCCTCCCCGGTCATGATTTGATTCATGACGTCGATGGTCTCGGCTTCGGCCAAGCTGACGCGATTGACGAGTTTCTCGATCGCTTCGCGAATGTTCATGGTCGCCCGTTAGTATGGATTGAGGCGCAAATAATCGAAATTCAACGCCCCACCACTTGCCCCCTCACCTTGGCCCCTCCGACTTCGCTCAGGGCAGGCTCTCTCCCGCAAGGGGAGAGGGAACCTAAGAAGTCTCCCCTCCCTCGACTGGAGGGGATTAAGGGGAGGTTGAATTATGTCAACACATTTATTGCTTTCACTATGGCCTACCAGCTCGCGATGAAAGCCTTAGTGTAGTTTTCCTTGGTCTTCAAGGCTTCCTCTACCTTCTTCGCTTCCTCCCGGGTGCCGTACTGGCCCACGCGCACGCGATACCAGATCTTTCCTTTGATATTCACCTCGGCCACATAGGCGTTGTAACCTTTATTTTTGAGTCGATCAACCCAAGTCTTCGCCGACTTTTCGTCGGGAAAAGCGTTGACCTGAACCGTCCATCCCTTGCCGCTTTCCTTGCTTTCAGCCGTCTTGACGGGCGGAGCCGGCTTAGGCGCGGGCGGTGCTTCTTTGGTTTGCGGCTTGCTTTCCTTGGACTCCGGCTTGGCGGTCTTTTCCGCCGGCTTCGTCGCTTTCGGCTTTTGTTCCGCCGACGGCTCGGCCCCCGTGGGCTTGGTCAAAGTATTATAAAAGGTCATCTCCTCTTTGGTCGTTCCCCCCTGGCCGGCTGGGCCCCCCGGAGCAGCGGGCTTGATGGGGATCTTCACCGGCGGTTCTTCCATCTTTACAATCCTTCGTTCCTCGATCCCCTTGCCGGTAAAAACTCCCAGAAAAAATATGATAACCGAAGCCAGGGCAAAAGCGCCGCCGAGCAGCACCATCTGGCCCCGGCTGAAGTAGAATCGTTTGTCCTTTTCTCTGCGATTCTCCGCCATTGATTTTTCCTCTATTGTTTTCCAGTCAGGGTCGCGGGCATCGATTTCCTAGCGCGCAGCCATTTTCAGCGGCGCGGCGACGCCCAAAATCTCCAGCCCCCGGCGAATCGTTTTCTGCGTATTCTCCACCAACAACAGCCGCGCCCGGGTCAAATCCTCGTCTTCTGAAATGACCCGGCACCGATTGTAGTAGCGGTGAAACTCGCCCGCCAGATCCAACAAATAGAATACGATTCGGTGGGGTTCTAGTTCCCTGACGCTTTCTTCCAACACGTCATTGATTTGACTCATTTTGCGGATAAGCTCCATCTCCTCCGTCAGCTCGAGGCGCTCGACCGGAACAATTTTACGTTGCGCCGAATTCCACGCGACGCCGTTTTTAAGCGCCTGCTCGAAGATACTCGCCACCCGGGCATGGGCGTACTGCACGTAGAAAACCGGATTCTCGCTCGACTGCCGCTTGGCGAGATCCAAATCGAAGTCGAGATGACTGTCCGACTTGCGCATCAGCAAGAAAAACCGCGCCGCGTCCCGCCCCACCTCTTCCAATACCTCGTCCAGGGAAACAAATTCCCCCGTGCGCTTGCCCATGCGCACCGGCTCGCCGCCGCGGGTGAGCTGCACCATCTGCACCAAAACCACCTGCAACACCTCGGGGTCGTAGCCGAGTCCCCGCAGCGCCGCTTTTAGGCGCGGCACGTAACCATGGTGATCGGCGCCCCACACGTTGATAAGCTTGGCGAAGCGACGCTCGAACTTATTGCGATGATAGGCGATGTCACTGGCGAAGTAGGTCAGCTCGCCGTCGCTTTTGATCACCGCGCGATCCTTGTCGTCACCGAATTGCGTCGACCTGAACCACTGCGCTCCCTCCTCGGTATAGAGCAATCCGCGCTCGCGCAGGTGATCGATTGTTATCGCGACTTCGCTGCGGCCCCGTAACGGCGCCCTCGTCAAATCCGTCTCATAAAAAAAGCGGCCGAACTCAATGCCGAACTCACCCAGTTGCCTGCGAATCGTCTCAAGCAGCGAATGGCCGCCATATCGGCGAAAATAATCTACCGCCACGTCTTTGGTTTCCTTCAAGTATTTGTCGCCATCTTTCTGTTTGATCTCGGCCGCAATTTCCGTGACGTACTCGCCCGGGTAGCCGTCCTCGGGGAAATCAACTTTTTCGCCGAATAATTCACGGTAGCGCGCGTAGAGCGAGAGCCCCAGGTTTTCCATCTGCTTGCCGGCGTCGTTGACATAGTATTCCCGTTCGACCTTGAAGCCGGTCGCTTCATGGAGGCGCGCCAAGACATCGCCGATCACCGCCACCCGGCCGTGGCCCACGTGAAGCGGGCCGGTCGGATTGACGCTGGCGAATTCCACCTGCACCTTGGCGCCGTGGCCAAGATCGAGGGCTGCCTCCTTGCCCGCCGCCAACTCGCGCAAACGCTGATAATAGAACTTCGGCGCAAACGCGAAATTCAAAAACCCCGGACCGGCGATCTCCTTGCGCGCGAGAATACCGTCGGGATCCTCGAGGTTCTTGAGAATTGTTTCGGCGATTGCCCGCGGCGGCTTCTTTGCCGTCTTGGCCCACAGCATGGCAACATTGGTTGCCAGATCGCCGAACTCACGCTGTTTCGGCGGCTCAAGAAGCACAGGGGGGAGTTCTGTCGAATTCAATGCTCCACCCTGCGCGGTTTTTTCGATCGCTCGGGTCAATAACTCCCTAAGGTGAATTCGCATCGCGTCCTTAAATCATCTTCTGCCCAAGCCTTAACGGCGCCGTTGACAGGGGGTTTCTCGGCGCCATGCGGGGGAAATTCGGCAACTGCGAAAATGCTCTAACTATATTATTTATAATGATCTATGGCTCGCAAAGTCAAGTTAACGTCGGTGCAACACGCAGAATTCACTTGACGGATTGCGTATTTTCTGGAGGAGGTTTACAAGCAGAAGCGGTTGAATCAATTCCTCTTGGCAGGCCGTAAGAACTGCGCGACTCATTTAGCAAAATGGCAGCGCTAACATTCCAGTGAGTAACGCAAGACCCAATGTCACTGTGCCGTTTTTATTCTACCAAGCTCAGTATCGAGCTTTCGCACGCGGCGGCAAAGATGCTCGAGCATGCGGAAGGCGAGCGTGGGGTCTTGTTGGATTCGCCGGAGCAATGTCTTCTTGTCCACCGTGAGCACTCGGACGGCACCCAAGGCGCGCACGGTCGCGGAGCGAACCTGATTCTCGAATAAGGCCATCTCGCCGAAGAAATCATTTTCACCGAGCACCGCGAGCGGCACGCTCTTGCCGTTTACTTCTTCCACCACTTCGGCTTTGCCCGCCTGAATCACGTACATGGCGTTGCCTACTTCGCCCTGCCTCACGATGATCTCTCCGTCCTGGTACACTTTGCCCAGAGCTCCGGTTTCCATCGCTTCCTCCTACGGCAGTTTGCCCCGTATCAGGGAGACATGTCCGACGATGACGTTCCAAACTAAACGACTCAGAAACCCTGGGTGTAGAGCGCGCCAGAGAATTTCCCGGTAGGTCGCGCTGCCGGTAAAAAGATCCCATAGCACCATGCTCATGTGCGGAGCGCGTTTTTTGTCGGCTTGCTCCTTGGCGACCATGAGCACGATACCGCGCAAATCATGAGGTCTTTTTTGCCATATCCGTGTCAACGCGAAAATAGCCTTGCCGATTTTGTTATCGACGTCGATTTCGCGGCATTTGGGCCAGTAGTGGGCGCGAAAGTCTTCGCGGGATATGCCGGCAAATACCGCCGTTTCGGCGGCGGCCTTGGCCGTGCGGTAGGCGGCGCCGATGCCGTCTTTAAATAACCGAGTGACGCCGGAATCGCCGATGAACACGACGCGATCGCCAAACGGCTGCACCGCGCCGTAGGTATTGATGCGCGGCGAGCAATGGCAGGGCGGCGGTTCGGGCGGCACCTCCGGCGGTAAACATTTTCTGACCAGCGGAGATTCCAGAAAAGATTTGATTAGGGGCTTGTCGATATCTTCGCCGAGGAGACAGAGGGTCGCGTATTCACCCTTTGGAATGATCGCGGCGAATTCCAGCCGAGGCAAGTTGAGCAGGAAAACATGCATGGAGTCGCCCAGGTACTTTTCCAGAGTCTCAGGCCCCAGCTTATACTCACAAATGAAGGTCTTCGTGCTTTGCGGCGCTTGGTATTGCGGAATTGCATCCTGGAAAAGCTTTAGACTGGGCGAGTTGACTCCCACCGCTACCGCCAGCAGATCATAGTCCTGTTCCAAGCCGCGCCGTGTCTTGATTCTTGGCCTGCCGTCTTGCCAGCTAATGGTATCCACGCGGTCGCGCACGAGGCGCGCGCCCTTGTCCACGGCCAGTTCTTGGAGAAAACGGTCGAAGCTGAACCATTTAATATCCTTGGCATCGATGTCTCTCGGGCCGGTGCCGCGGTGTATCGCGGCGATCCTTTTTTCGTGGAGCGGAGTATCGATGCGGACGCTACCCATGTCCGTGTGCAACATATAGGAGTCGATGCCCCGCTGGACTACCGTCGTCGGGAGGTTGATGCCTTCGGCGGCGAGCATCTGGACCAGTGACTCTGAAATGATTCCACCGCACATGTTGCAGCCGGTCGGTCCGATAACTGCAAAGTCGCGCGGGTCGTAGAGGTCGAGGCCGACATCGACGCCGAACCTCCGGGTCATATCGAGCAGAAAATGGCTGAAGAACGAGCCGGCCGGCCCGCTGCCAATGACTCCTATGCGAGAGCCGTTTTCGAGCTTGAGTTTGCCGTTGCCGTTTTCGGCCTCTGGAAACAACTGTCGGGAAAGATCGCTCTCAGGGCTCCAGGAACGAATGAAAGTCGAGGGTAGCCGGCTCAGGACGGCTGAAACGTTGGTGAGCCACGAGCCGCTGTTCACTCCTCTGAGTCTTCGCATTCTTAAAGCTCCCTGGTCGCCAACAACACCCATACGCCCAGTGCGAAAAATCAACGCTGAATAAAACAGGCTTCAGTATATTTGACAAAAAGCGAGCAAAAACGGGACCATTGAGCAGGTAAGGCAAAACCTTAGGGGGCATTTCCAACGTTATCAATGAATTTCCTTTCCTCGCAGGTTTCACGATGGGACGGTATGGAGTTGAAATTTCCGATATTCAAGAACTACCATCGATAATTTTCTCGCCCGCACAAAACACCGGAGCGATATCAATGTGCTGAGGCGGGGTTAGCGAGCGTTTCCTTTGAGTCCGCCAAGCCCACCGTCTGAAGAGCCCAGGTGAAGTCGTCACGCCGATCTGCTCCGCCGTCTTCAGATTGAGCACCTACCATCACATCTACGCCGCTTTTTTATTTCGCTCTGCCACCAGCCGGGCGAGCTGGGGTTTTACCAACCGCGCGAAGTCTACGTACTTCAGCCGGACCGTCTGCGTGTGGTTGCCGGCGTTGAAATAGATATACTCGTCCTGCTCCAGCGCCGGGTC
>JACPFE010000514.1 GCA_016183145.1 Deltaproteobacteria bacterium
ATGGTCGAAATCGAGGGGGTCTCGAAAAGTTTCAGGAAGACCGTCAACGACGGCACCTCGGAGGTCAAGGCGTTGTCTGATGTCAATCTCTCGATCCGCGCCAATGAGTTCTTGAGCATCATCGGTCCGAGCGGCTGCGGCAAGACGACGCTGCTCAAGATCATCGACGGCCTGATCCCATTCGACGGCGGTCAGATTCTCATCGACGGCAAAAAAATCACCGCGCCGGGACCGGACCGGGCGGTGGTCTTTCAAACCTTCGCCCTGCTGCCGTGGCGCACGGTTCTCGCCAATGTCGAGTTCAGTCTCGAGCTGCGCCAAGTTCCCAAGGAGCAACGGATCGCCACCGCCCGGGATTACTTAAGAAACGTCGGCCTGGCGGATTTCGAGAACCACTATCCCCACGAGCTGTCCGGCGGCATGCAACAACGCGCCGGATTGGCTCGGGCGCTGGCGGTCAACCCGACGATCCTCTTGATGGACGAGCCCTTCGGCTCCGTTGACGCGCAGACGCGCCAACTGCTGCAGGAAGAGCTGCTGGAACTTTGGCAACGCGAGCGGAAAACCGTGATCTTCGTCACCCATAGCATGGACGAAGCGGTTTACCTCTCCGATCGGGTCGCGGTCATGACGCCGCGGCCGGGGCGCGTCGCCGAAATTCTCGAGGTCCCGTTGCCCCGCCCGCGCAGCGCCGAGGAAGTGCGGCGCGATCCCAGATTCGCCGATCTGACAAATTATATTTGGCACAGTCTCAAGAAGGGGATGGAGAACGGCCGTTGAACAGCCGGTTCAAAGCTAACGTCCTGTCAATCTTAACGCTGGCGATTCTGTGGGAAGTCGCGGGGCGTATGATCGATTCCATGCTGATTCCGCCGCTCTCGAAAATCGGCGCTGCGTGGTGGAAGCTTTTGCTCAGCGGCAAACTCCTGGCCAATCTAAGCTTGAGCCTGTGGACCCTGGCAGCCGGTTTTTTCTTGGCGGTTTTCATCGGTATCTTGATCGGCGTCCTCATGGGCCGCTTTCGCGGTGTCGAGCATTTTCTCGACCTCTACGTCAACGCGCTTATGTCGGCGCCGATGACGGCTTTCGTGCCGGTGCTGATCCTATGGTTCGGCCTCGGCGTCGAATCGCGCATCGCCGTGGTTTTTCTCTTCGCGGTCTTTGTCATCATCATCAATACCATGACCGGCGTGAAACAAGTGGATGGTACTTTCGTGGAAATGGCCCGGTCCTTCGGCGGCAGAGAGCGGGAGGTGTTTTTCAAGATCCTGCTGCCGGCGGCGCTGCCGGCGATCATGGCGGGGGTTCGTTTAGGAATGGGGCGGGCGGTCAAAGGCATGGTCACGGCGGAAATGCTGCTGACGCTGACGGGCATCGGCGGGATGATCATGCAGTACGGCTCGGCTTTCGCCACCGATTCCTTGTTCGCCCTTATCCTGACGATTTTGATCGTCGCCATGATCACTATGAAACTAGTACAAAGGGTCGACCAACGTCTCACCGGATGGAAAGTGGAGATCGCCATCGAATAACGAACTCACTAAAGGAGGGATTTTTATGACCAAGTGGTGCGTGAGAATAGCGGCGTTGTTTGTGGTTCTAACCCTCGGGTTGATCGGCGGCGGCGAAGCCCAGGCGCAAAAGAAAGTGCGCTTCGCTTATCCGTCGTCGGCGGACATGGGCGACGTGCCGTCACTGCTCGCCTGGGAGCAACTCAAAAAACGGGGCGTCGAGGTCGTGCCGACGTTCTTTCCGAAAACCGACCTCGCCGTCCAAGCGGTCGTCGCCGGCGAAGCGGACATCGGCTCGGCCGCCGGCATCGCGGTGGTCAAAGCCGTGGAGAGCGGCCTGAATGTAAGAATCATCGCCGAGCAGGTGCGCAACGAATGGCAACTGGTGACGCCGGTGTCCTTCAAGGAACCCAAACAATTGGACGGTAAGCGCGTCGGCTACCACGCGCCGATCACGGTGACCGAAGCGCTGGTCAAATGGATGGCCCAACATTACAAGATTACCCCCAACTGGATGATCATTCCCGGCTCCGACGTGCGCGCCGAGGCGCTTATGCGCGGTCAATTGGACGCCACGCCGGCAGAGATCGTCGATGTGCTGAACATCTTGAGCGCCAAACCGGGGCGTTTTCATGTCTTGATCTCCTACGCCAAAATCTTCCCGCAGCTCGTCGGATCGATGTATTTCACCCGCGCCGATTACCTGCAGAAGGAAAGCGCAACCGTGGAAAGCGTGCTTGAAGCCGTCCTTAGGGCGTATCGCAGCGCCGAAGAGCGTCCGGCGTCGGTCAAAGAAAACGCGCTGCGCTTGCTGCCGGAAACCAAACCGGAATTGATCGATGCCATCGCGGGTTCTTACAAAGAACTGAGGATCTGGGACATCAACGGCGGCGCCGGCAAAGAGCGCGGCGAGGCCAGCATCAAGTTCTTCGAGGAAGCCGGCTTGCTTAAAAAGGGCGCGGTAAATTTCCAACAGGCCTTCGACACCGGGCCGCTGGACCGAGTGATCAAAAGGATCGGGCGAAAATAACCGTGCGATTGTCGGGGTCGGAATTAAGCCCGCCCCGATAGAATTTGTGAAACAAAGATACTCGCGCCGTCGCCGCTTGCGGTGCGCGCCCTATAGATGAGGTTATACATGGTTTCCTGCGAAGAAGGATTCACCGCGGAGGCACTGAGTTCGCAGAGTTCGGAGAATTTCTTAATCAAGATCTCTTTACTCTGCGCCCTCCGCGCCTCGGCGGTGCAATCTCCGGGCTCTGCTTTACACGAAAGCCTGAAGACCCATAAATGAAACCCAACACCCTCAGGCTCCTTTCCCTCATCACCCTCGCGCTGATCTGGGAGACCGCGGGGCGAACCGGCAACGCCCGGCTGTTGCCGCCGTTTTCTAAAGTCGTGACCGCCTGGATCGAGTTGCTCGTCTCCGGCCAACTCTTCCAAGCGCTCGCCATCAGCCTGCAAGCTCTAGCGATCGGTTTCGTTTTATCCGTAATCTTTGGCGTGCCGCTGGGACTGCTCATGGGGCGTTATCGCCGGCTCGAGTCTTTCCTCGACACTTACATGACCGCGCTGCTCACCGTGCCGATGATTTCCTTTATTCCATTTCTGGTTATCGCTTTCGGGTTAGGGCTCCACTCGCGGGTCTGGATCGTATTTCTCTTCGCCTTCGTTATCATCGCGATCAACACCACCGCCGGTGTCCGTAACGTCGACGCGACGTTGACGGAAATGGCGAAATCCTTCGGCGCGAGAGAGCGCGAGCTTTTCCTGAAAGTCATCTTGCCCGCCGCGCTGCCAATGATCATGGCCGGCATCCGCCTCGGCATGGGACGCGCTGTGCTCGGCATGGTCACCAGCGAAATGATTCTCGCCGTCGTCGGTTTTGGCGCCATGCTCATGACCTTCGGCGCATCATTTAATTCGGCCGCCTTGTTCGCAACCATCTTGACGATTGTGCTCCTGGCCGTGGCGCTCTTGGCGTTAATTCAGCATCTGGATCGCCGGTTAACGCCCTGGCGGGCCACGTCCTGAACCTTTTCTAATGTCGAAATATGAGGTAGATGTGAGTCTCGGTGACCTGAAGAGCCGGCGCTTGCCGGCGAATTGAATCGGCAGACCGGGCCAGTCTCGTTTGGAGAGTGCTAAAATGAAAAAACAATGCTTACGGACATTGATTTTGCTGCTTTGGGCGATCGTCACAATATCGCTGGCGAATCCTCGCGCCGCGGCGCAAACCGCGATGGAAAAACTCCGCGTCGCTTACACGGTGATCGCGCCGACGCAATTGAACGTCTGGACCGCCAAAGAGATGGGCTATTACGCCAAGCATGGGCTCGACGTCGAATTAGTGCTGCTTGTGGGCGCGCCGCTCGCCGTCGCCGCTCTGGTCGGCGGGGAAACGCCGATCGTTCACACCGGCGCTTCCGCGGTGATCACCAGCAACCTGGCCGGTTCCGGCGCCGTGCTGATCGCCGGCGCGATCAACCGCTTTCCCTACGTCCTTTTCGTCACGGAGCAAATCAAAAGAGTGGAAGACCTACGAGGGAAGAGATTCGCCGTCAGCCGGATCGGCGGCGCCGACAACGCTGCCGCCGTCACCGTCCTGGACAGACTCGGCGTCAAAGAGAGCGAGATCACCTACGTGCAAGCCGGCTCGATTCCCGCCCGCCTGGCGGCGATGCAGACCAACGCGATGCAGGCGACGCTGCTGCAAGCGCCGGAAACCCTGAAGGCGAAGGAGATCGGGCTGCGGGCGCTGCTCGACTTCACCAAGCTCGATGTCGAGTGGCAGCAAAACGGCGTCGCCGTTACCCGTGACTACATCCAGAAAAAACCGGACACTGTCCGTCGCTTCATGCACGCCTACGTCGAGGCGATCCACTACAATTTGACGAACCCGAGGGGAGCGCAAAAGATTTTGCAAAAGTATCTGGCGATCAAGGACGTAAAGATGGTCTAAGAGGCCTACAACGAAATCGTCGCGAAACTGACGCGCCGGGTTCCCTATCCGACTGAGCCCGGTATCCAGCTATACCTCGACCAATTAAAGCTCAAGAACCCCAAGGCGGGTCAAGCCAAGCCCGCTGATTTTACCGACATCAGTTATCTAAAAGAACTTGAGTCAAGCGGC
>JACPFE010000505.1 GCA_016183145.1 Deltaproteobacteria bacterium
ATTGCCACCAGCGGCTCAAGCTTGGCGTAAACCTTGGCGCCGTAACCTCCGCCCAGGTAGGGAACGCGAACACGGATACGGTTCAATGGGAGGCCGAGAATGTTCGCAAGTTCCGTCCGAACAAAGGATGGCGATTGAGTCGCTGACCATAGGTTGAGGCGCTGGTTTTCATCGAGAAAGGCCAGCGTCACGTGGGTCTCCATCGGCACATGCTGAGAAGGTGGAGAGCTGAATGTGTCCGCGAAAATCCGATCCGCCTCGGAAAAGGCCTTTTCTAGGTCCCCTTTTCTTAGCTTGTAGTGATAGCAAATATTCGACTTTCCAGCCGGTCTCAGGTGTGCCAAGTCGGCAAAGGAGCGCGCGGGACGGATCTCATCGTGGATCACCGGGCTTTCAGGCCGAATCGCTTCGAACACGTCCAGAACCGCCGGCAACGGCTCATAATCGACCTCGACAAGTTCCAAGGCGTCCTGAGCGGTGCGGAGGTCCTGCGCGGCCACCGCCACCACCGGATCTCCGACGTGGAGCACGCGGTCAATGGCCAGGATCGGCTGGTCCCGGAATGCGGGACCGAAATAAGGATCCACGCCGGGCATGGCGGCGACATCGGAACCGGTAAGAACCGCCGCCACGCCTTGGTGCGATTTCGCCCTGGATTTTTCGATGCGGATGATGCGCGCGTGCGGGTGTGGACTTCTGAGGACGGCGACCTGAAGCATGCCGGGCATCTCGATGTTGCCGACATACAGGACCTGCCCGGTAACTTTCTTGGCGGCATCGGCACGGTTTGCAGATTTCCCGACGACCGAGGTATCTGGCATGGGATCCTTCTCAGGGTCAGGAGATTATCCTGGTCACGCTCCGATTGACCCCAAAGGTTGGAACGAACGCAGAATGCTTGCCGGGACCGCCCACTACTAGCACAATCAGATCGTCAGCCTCATCGATGGGGCGAATACAACCCGGCATCCCCTTTTCGAACAAATGGGGTCTCCGCTTCATCAGCACTCTTTCCACGTTGTCCTGAGAGAAGTGCTCGATTGGAGTGCAAGCAGAATTAAACAAGTGCTCCTTAACGTCGCGCTTTTTAAATCCTCCCTTGCTCAGCGTATCCGCATGTTCCGGTGAGATGAGCAATACAGGATCGCCGCCGAAATAGATATTATTTGTGCCAATGACGGAGAGAGCGCTCGCGAAGGTTTTTAGCAGCCCCTCGGCATCGAGACTTCCTTGATCGATGAGATTGAGGCTGCCGCTTGCTCCAATAACGGTTACTGTGCTGGTATCAGCAGGGTAACCTTTCTCAACATGGAATGGCTCCCAAGGGCTTGCCTCTTCATTTTCAGCGAGGCAAAAAAAGAGTTTGCCCGGCATACCCTGGGTTGCCCTGTCCATATCACCGGGAGTTCCCCCGCCCACATTGATAAGGACGAGTCTTATTGCCCGACCGAGGGTCACGTTCGCCCTCCACCCGGGACCCAAGGCTCCCGTATCGGCTTTCAATCCAATCCGTTTCGCAACCGGCCCGTTGACCGCCAGCATGGGACCAACTGGATTAGTCGTCGCTTGGACACCGTACAGGTTAAATGCCGGATCGCACATGCCCTTGATCGCGGCTGCCAGCACAGGCATGTACTCCGGCTTGCAGCCAGCCATGATTGCATTAACAGCCAGCTTCTCAACGGTAAGTTCAGCCCATTGGGGAGGGATGACTCCTAAGATATCGCCTGATGCTACCTTTGCTTGCGCCAGGAAAGCCTCGACCCTTTCGATTGTAGGAGGAATGACCGGGAGACCGTCGGTCCAGCCTTTGGAGAGGAAGTATTCGTAGACAGTCTCTTCAGTTCCTTCGACTTGGACTTGGTCTTCTATGTTTCTCATGAACCAAATTCCTCTTTTTCAGGCCTAACACCGGTAATGCTTCGACCGCCTACTCCCCGGTCACCCACAAGCCCGCGCACGACTTCGTCCACTACACCATTGGCGGCTCGTGAGATTTCTTCCTGTGACATAGTCTCCATGGGGTGGCGGACCGTGACAAGACGAAAGTCCTTTAGCCCAAGAACTTCGGCCTCAGACTTAGCGAGTGAAGCAAAGACCGTCGTGAAGACCGAAACGGTGGGCACTCCTCTTCGCTCAAGCTCCACACTGTCGTGGCTACACCACGACGAGCATGACCCTCAATCGCCGACGCCGTGGACCACCGCGTCGCACGAATTGACAAGGTCATTCATAACCTCAGATGGCGCGGGCTGTGACTGGATGCGCTTGGTCCGCTTGATGACCCTCGCGATCTTATACTTTTCCTGGATTGCCGTAATAAGGGCCTCAAGTACCTCATCGGCATTTATCTTCTGGTTACTTAGTATGCCGACCGTTTTACCATGAAGTGTATCCAGACCCGGCGCCAGAGAGGCCCTTCGGGTACTCCCGACTGCGGTTGGTTTTAACATAATATAGGTTGCCATTTTCGCCTCCGTTCACGAGAGAAAAATCGTCATCAAAACTTTTCCGGCTTGCGCCCTCTGGCATTGGGTTGTGCAATTGGCGTTTCAGGCTTTGCTCATCAAAAGAAAACAACAAAAAGCCTAGCCAAAAGTATTTGAAATTCGGAAACGAAAAAGAGATCGGAAAAACCATGTCTCCCGCAAAGACGCAAAGGGTGCCAAGAAAAATTTCGAAATTCGAATTTAAATCTTTAGGGATCCTATGTAAAGGAGAGGACCTTGGCAAGAGTGGAGCCCCACGGCCTTACGGCCGTGGCACCTCTCCACACGCTTCGTCGGGCGGAACCCTCCGAAGCGCACCCTCCTTCGCCAAGGCTACGGAGGGTACCCACCTCGCATTCATCCACGGGTTTACACCCGTGGCCTTCTGCGAAGGAGGGTAAAGAAGGTCTGGTTGTGCGCTCACTGACCCAACAGTTTCTGTACCTGCTCCACAACCTCGGGTGGTTGCCTGACAACCTCCTTAGCCAGCGCCTCCAACTCCTCCCCGCCGCTGGGAGTAATATCGAAGTTTTTGTTCTTTGCCTCTGCCAGAAGTTCGGGGTCCTTCATGGTTTTCATGAAAGCGTCGCGCAGAAGCTTGGATTGGTCTGCAGCCAAACCAGGAGGGGCGACAATGGGTCGACCGAAGTCCGCGGCCGCCAGAGCCAAAGCCGCTAAACGTCGTGGCCCTCCTGCCGTCTTGTACTCCTTCATGAGTTCTTCAAGGGTAGGGACATCGGGCAGTCGTGGATCTCGCGTTCTGCCCGTCTGCATCATGACTCGGACAAAGCCCTTTTCGCGCCAGGTGTGGTAGGGTTCGCGTGAGAAATAGGCCTGGATCGTCAAGGCCCGGCAGTGAATCTCACCCTTTTCCACTGCCAGATCGGTATCGCCACCGCCCTGATACCCCGCGATGACAATAAATTTCGTGCCCAGGGTTTCCTCCAAGAGTTTTGGCATAAAATAACTCGATGAACCCACCCCCGTGGAGCCGCACTTTGGCGGTTCCGGCGCCTTGCGCACCTCTGCCAGGGTCTTGTAGGGGAGATCCGCGCGCATGTAGAGCAGGTGA
>JACPFE010000506.1 GCA_016183145.1 Deltaproteobacteria bacterium
TGCGGTTGTGTTTGTTCTCACGGCAATCGGCAACCGGATTGCCAAGCATACTTGGCTACCGGTCATTGTCGCTAAGATGACCGAAGCCTACACCCAATCGCACTTCATCGTCGAGCACGACGGATGGCGGCCAGATCAACTCAATGTGAAGGACACCCTTGGGGACCCGACATCCTATCGGCGTACAAATTTTGCGACGGCGGAGAACCGCGTTGCTCAGATCGAAAAACTACTCGATCTTCCCTCTGGTGGCCTCGACTTGAAATTAAGAGTGGAAAGACTCAGGCCGTATTTCGAGAAAGGGTGACGCGCTAGCTAACACGCCGCTTAAGCTGCTGACTAAAGCGACCACAGCTTAGCGGCATGGCGTAACCCGCGACCCGAAACTCCGAACTCGAAACCGTCGCTACGCCGCCAGACGCTTCGCGCGCAGTTGGCGGGCGATGTACGCCTTGATTTGCTCGTAGGCGCGGTCGGTTTGCGGGCCGGGGTTGGCGACCCAGCGGTGCTCGCAGTCCTTGAAGACTTCAAATTCGCATTCGCCGCCGGCCTTCCGGTATGTTTCGGCGAATTTTTGCTGTACGGCGGGGCGCACGTTGTCGTCCAGTTCACCTTGCAGGATATAGAGCGGTGGCAGGGTAACCGGCTCGCCGCGCTCAAGGATCTGCTGCGGGTTGCCTTCGAAGATCGATTCCCAGGGGTTGAAATAGCGTTTGCTGTTCTCGATCATTTCTTGCCACTGTCTCTGCTCAGCGTTTTGAAAGCGCGCGAAGGGATCGCTCACCGGCGAGCGCGCCACGACGTAATTCAGCGTCGCATCGAGGTTAGGCGCTTCGGGGAGAGGCAAAGCATTGTAGCGCGGGTCCTTTGGCCGCATGGCGCACAGTTCGACTTCGTGCCCGCCGCTGGAGCTGCCCAGCGCGCCGACCGTCGCCGGATCGCCGTTCCACTCCCGCGCCTTCGCCTTGAGCCAGCGAACGCCATAGTTGGCGTCCTGTATCGAGGCGGGGTATGGCGCCTCGGGCGCGCGGCGCAGGTCGATGGCGACGACTAGAATACCGCTTTTCGCCAGATTCTCGTCCATCGGCGCATTGGCGGTGCGGTCCTGGTTGTTCCACGCGCCGCCGTGCAGATCCAATAACGCGGGAAATGGCCGGTCGCCTTGCGGCTGGTAGATGCGCGCCATCAAGGTGCGCGCGGGATCGCGGCGAAATTCAACGTCCCAGACTTTGATCTCATATCGGTTCGACGGAATATATTCGGTTGTCATTGTGTTCTCCTTTCGGATAGTACTCCTTCGCTACCCACCTCGAATATCGCTGCTCGGACCCGCTGTCAAGAAGATGCAGAAAAAACAGCACCCCGGTTTTCGTTGCATCGCGGCCCGTTTGGCTGTAGTGGTTCAGTTTCGCCAAAATTTGTAGGGGCAACCCTATGTGGTTGCCCGTTCGGAGGGCAGGCACGCCGGCCTGCCCCTACATCGATGCGGCGTTGAAAACAAACTGAACCACTACCCATACTGGACGGCGCTTCTGCGCCCGTGATATAGGCAGAGATAACTCGGCGCGCCGGCGCAAAGTTGGCTCACTCTGAGATGACACAGAATTCACCGTCTACCAGCGAAGAATCAGCCGGAGCGCCGAAAAGCGAATCCGATCCGCACGCAGACACGACGCCCGCTTGGGGGCCGCTCAACGCGCTCTACCGGCTGCGCGCGCTCGAATCCTTTCGTCACCGCGACTTTCGCTTGCTCTGGTTCGGCCATGTTTTTACGTCGATGGCGTTCTGGATGGATCAGGTGACCCGCGGCTGGCTCATCTACGAGCTGACCGATTCCACCGTCCAGTTGGGTTTGGTGCGCGGCGTGCAGGCGATCCCGATTCTTTTGTTATCACCCGTGGCCGGCAGTGCCGCCGACCGTTATTCGCGCAAGATGCAGATCTTGATCGCGCAAATCGCCGACGGCGCGATGTTCGCGGCACTTGCCCTGCTGATTGCCAGCGGCCGGATCGAGCCCTGGCATGTTTACGTGACCGCCATCGGCATGGCCATCGTCCAGACTTTTCAACAACCGGCGCGCGCGGCGGTCATCGCCGATGTCGTGCCGCTCCATAACTTAACCAACGCCATCGGTCTCAACTCGATCATCTTCAACGTCGCGCGCAGCACCGGACCGGCGCTGGCGGGAGTCCTGATCGCCACCTTCAGCACCGCTGGCGCCTACGGCACGCAGGCGGCGTTCTATCTTTTGGCGACCTACTGGACGTTGCTCCTGCCTCGCCGCCTCGGAGCGCCGGGTGAATCACGCGAAAAAACGGCCCACGCTGCTTCCTTCGGCCGGAGCATCATCGAAGGCTGGAAGTTCGGCTGGCAAAATGTCACCGTGCGCACCGGCCTGCTCATCACGATGTTTGCCTCGCTGTTTATCGTCCCGTTTACCACGCTGCTTCCCGTATTTGCGCGCGACATTCTCGGCGTCGGCGCCACGGGGCAAGGTCTGCTGCTCACGGCCATGGGCATAGGCGCCCTCGGCAGCGCGGTCATCATCACGACTTTCGGCGACCGGATGCCGCGCGGGATTTTTATGCTTGGCGGCGTGGTGCTATACGGGCTCAGCGTGGTGGCCTTCTCGGCGTCACCCTGGTTCCCGCTTTCGATGGTGTTGATGGTCATCGTCGGCGTCGCCAACGTCTCGTCGCACGCGCTGGTGCAAACGGTTCTGCAAACTTACTCGCCACCCGAATACCGCGGCCGGACCATCGCCTTATTTCACATGAGCCAGGTCGTCATGACCGTCGGGAGCATGATCATTGGCTCACTGGCGGCGGTGTGCGGCACCCAATGGGCCGTGGCACTCATGGGCGGCGCCGGCGCCCTCACCATGCTCGCGATTCACTTGACGCTGCCAGGCGCGTGGCGGATT
Source organism: Deltaproteobacteria bacterium (assembly GCA_016183145.1). Lineage (GTDB taxonomy): Bacteria > Desulfobacterota > Binatia > UBA9968 > UBA9968 > JACPFE01. Next base: position 2,924 of record JACPFE010000506.1, read on the forward strand.
CGCTAAGAACTCCCCGGGATCGAATTGATGCGCGGCGGGGGCAAATTTCCCGGGAGTCGAAAACTCTCGGATTCGGATATTGCTCGCGCCAAGGCGCCAAGTAAGATTCGTTGTCATTTCGACCGAAGGGAGAAATCTTTCTGAGATCCCTCGCATTCGCTCGGGATGACGGGCCTCGGCCCGTCACCTTTGCGCCTTGGCGTCCCTTCGACGTTGCTCAGGGCATGCTTTGCGGGAGATCTTCCGGCTCTCGGTTGCGGCTTTGCCGCGCTGTGCCTCTGTGGTGAAATAACAATTCCTGCTTTGGTTGCGGTTCCGCCGCGAAAGAAAGATAAGAAATCATTCAAAGGGCCGGCGATCGTGGATCTGCACCGAGTTTATGAGGCGGCGGGTGATTCTCCGACTTTCCAAATATAGAGCGTGCGCGATTCAGCGTAATCAGACGGGTCATCCCTGGGAGGAGTCACGTACTCGACTCGGGTCGGCTTCCAATCGTCGATGTCGAAATCATGGGCGACCACACGAGAGCCCGTTTTCAATTTCTGCAGTTTAGGCCGCAGCGCATTGTTGAACCACTTGAACATATAGAGGGTGACCACGGTGGCCTCAGAAATATCGACGGTGAGGCCGTCCTGGGCGCGGAACTCGACCAGGTGACTCACGCCTTCATTCGCCGCGTTCTCGCGGGCTTTTGCCACTAGTTCGGCATTCAAGTCGATGCCAACGCTGCCAACGCCGCGGATGCCGTATTTCTTTGCCGCCTCGATAACGATCCGGCCGTCGCCGCTGCCCATATCGTAAAGGATGTCGCCCTTCTCGATCTCGGCCACTTCCAGCATCCGCTGCACCACGTGCATCGGCGACGGCACGTAGGGAATGGTTTCCTGTGATGTGGCGGCCGACGGTGTCAAAACCAACACCGACAATGCGATGGCCGCGCGAACTCTTGTATGCATATGAGAATCCTCCGGAAGTAAATATCTTCGGGTACTGGTAATATCAGCGTTACGGATTTTTTCAACAGCCAACGAATCGGCGTCCATTTTCGCGCTGGGCAAAATGACAGCGCTATGGTAGTACCAGGCCAGTGGGGTCAAAAGGGAGGCGCGCGATGACCAAAGGAATCGGAACAGATAAGTCTTTCGCCGGATGGCTTTTGATCGCTATGCTTTTGTTGGTAGCCGAGGCGCAAGCCGCCGGCCCGTTATTGATCGCTTACGGCGGCCATAACGAAACCATGATTCCGCTCTGGGTAGGGATCGAGAAAGGAATTTTCCGCAAGTACGGCCTCGACCCGCGAGTGCTACAAACCCGCAGCGGCCCGATCATGATGGCGACGCTCGCTTCCGGCGGCGTGCCGCTCGTGTGGGCCGCGCCGGGAAGCGCGATCAGCACGGCGGTCAGCGGATTGAAGCTCACCTGCTTCGCCGTCGGCAATAACCGCATGCCGCGGGAGCTGATCGTTAGAAAAGGAATCGCATCGCTGGAGGACCTTCGTGGCAAGAGTTTCGGCGTGCAAAGTATCGGCGGCGGTTTTTGGCTCTCGACGGTGGTGGCGCTCGATGCGCTTGGAATCGATCCGGAAAAATACAAGCTCATTATGCGAGTGCTCGGCGACACCGGCACGGTGACCCAGGCGTTGGTCACCGGCAACGTCGACGCGATGGTGGTGCCGTATAGTTATGCCGACATGGCGAAACGGGCCGGCGCGCACGCGCTCGCCGACGTCGGAAGTTTAAACTTCGTCTACCAGGCCACCGGCATGTGCATGCCTAAAGACAACGCGGCTGGGAGCAGAGAGACGATGGTCGCTTTGACCAAAGGTTTGATCGATGCGCTCGCTTTCATACTCGATCCCGCGAACAAGCGGGACGTTGCGCAGGCGCTACGAAAAAATCTCCGCCTGTCAAAGGACGAAGATGTCGAGGCGGCCTATAGAGTGTCGCGTCTACAAATGCCCAATCTCGACGTCGCCCCAAACCTCGAAGCTTGGAGAAATTTCAAACGGCTGCTCGCGCGGGTCAATCCAAAAGTGCAGGAAGCCGACCTTGAGCAAATCATCACCGGGAGCGTGGTGCGCGATCTCGAGGAGAGTGGTTTTTTGCCCGACATGCGCAAGCGGCTGGCGCGATGAGGTGCGGCATGAGTATTCGAGAAGCCGATTCTCACCACGAAGGCACCCTTCGATTGGACTCAGGGCAGGCTCCGAACACGAAGTTTTTCGTACGCTGCGCTTCGTGCACCGATCGGTCTCGGAATATCTCCCGCAAAGAGCGCAAAGGACAGGAAAGGAGAAAAAGCGATGGCGCGGATTCCTTATGTTGACCCTGAAACCATTTCGGACCCGGAGATTCGAGGTTATCTCGAGCGGGCGCGGCTGGAAGGCACCCCGCGGCCGGAAAGTCAGGCGGTGCGGGCGCATGTGCCGAATGTGATCCGGGCTTTCTCCCAGGCCTGGGACCTAACCTTCCGCAACGGCGTCGTCGATCACAAGCTCAAGGAGCTCTGCCGGGTTTACGTCTCCAAGTCCATCGATTGCGAATATTGAGGCGTGCAGAGATCCGTCCAGGCTGGACGGCAGGGACTCTCGGAAGCGGAGGTCGACGATCTGCTCAACTTTGCCGACTCGGACAAGTTTACGGAACGCGAAAAGGTCGCGCTCACCTACACCAGCGCCATCGCCTGGAATTCCGACATCGCCGACGACGCGCTATGGCGGCAGTTGCACGAGCATTTTACGATCCCCGAGCTGGTGGAGCTGGGCTTCTTCATCGCCCTCACGCTCGGCCAGCAGCGCTGGATCAAAACCCTTGGAATCGGTCACGGCCAGGTGCTTGGCGATACCACGACCGGGCTCGGGCCATCACCGAGCGTCGCAAAAACGGCTTGACGCTGGTCGGCTCGCGCTAAGCGTTCCCTATAAATGAGGCGCTTCCGTCTCTAGTGTGGGTGTATGTCTTTTCTACCCGTTATGCTTTATGTTTCCTCCCCCCTTGCGGGGGAGGACAAAGGTGGGGGGTAGTGCACGACCTTCACCCCCCATCCTGACCTTCCCCCGCAAGGGGGGAAGGAAATTAAGGGACAATCAGAGCTCATCGGTCATAATAAATTCTAGCGGCAGAGCGGGGGCCGTTGCCAAACAGATCTCTATTACCCGCTTGAAAGCGGAAGAACCATAAAAGAAGGGCTGGCGACCGACCGAGAGATGGCCGCCAACAACCCTCGAACACGATCCAAGCAGGACTCGGTTACGATGTCGGGCGAGCGGGCATGATAACGAATCGGGCGCGGCGATTTTTCTCCCAGCATGATTCCACATGCTCTTTGCAGGAGGGGATTTCTTCGCCGTAACTCACGGTGGACAAGCGATCCTTGGGTATCCCCAATGTCGCTATAAAATCCATCGCGGCTTGGGCGCGTTTGGCTCCCAGCGCCATATTGTAATCTTCGGCGCCGCGCTCATCGCAGTGCCCTTCGATTTGGACCCGCGCCGAGGGATTCGCTTTTAGCCATTCGGCGTTTGCTTTGAGCGCCGCGCGCGCGGCGTCGGAGAGCTCGTAGCGATCGAAGCCGAAAAAGGCGTCTTTGAGCGGACTCGATGCCGGCGTCGCCGTGCTCCGGCCACTCTGCAGAGAATCGAGGCTGGACGCGCTGGTCGTGGCGCGCGCGGGCGCCTGCGCCACTCTTTTCGGCGCGCTGGCAGGAGCGTTAGGATTTTCTACCGTCCATTTAGGTGGCGGCGGATATGCGGGTGCGCCGCAACCCATCAAATACGCTAAAGCCATCGGCAATGAGGCGAGGATAAAGCTCTTGTGTCCTGCAAACATGTTTTTCTCCTTTCGAGTCCTTTGCTGAGCCTAAGGAACGCTCCCATCGATAATGTGAAAATTTTGAGGCATCGCGCGGGTCGTGTCAAGAAAGCGGGAGCGATTTGCGCGTGTCGCCGCTATTTGGACGAGCCGTTGTCGGAGTTGCCGATAGGAGACAGGTTGCAAGGCTCGCCGTGGAGCGCCAAGATTAGCATGGAAATGCCATTGACCCGGCGTGAAAAACAGCGTGAAAAATAGTTTGACGCGAGTACGCCTTTTCGTGTCTAATGCGATTCGATCATGACCCGTAGAGTTGGGGGTGCGCGTGATTTTGTGATATCTCGTTAGCAGTGTTATCCCGGCGGAGGGTGAAGATGCCTTCAGCGAATTTGCACGATATTCAAATTTACTATGAAGAACGAGGAGAGGGAGAGACCATTCTGCTCGCGCCGCCTTCGTGGTGGCCCTGCGACACGTGGAACGTTGCGGTGGTGCCGGCGCTGAGCCAACGTTACCGGACCATTGTCTTCGATTGCCGTGGCACGGGCTACAGCAGCAAACCGGACCACGGCTACACGATCCGCCAGTTTGCCGAGGATTGCGCCGGACTCTTAGAACATTTGAAAATCTCTCGCTGCCACGCGGTGGGCTTCGCCTTGGGCGGACAGATCGTGCAGGCGCTGGCTATCGAGCGGCCCGATCTCGTGGCGACGGTGACGATAGCCGCGGCGGGCGCGGGCGTGAAAGCGCTGGACGGGGGGCCGCGGCAAGCCAGGACTACGGACGAGGAAGAGATTCGAAAACATGGCTTCGAGCGTTTTATCCGCGGCCATATCGAAAACGACGATATGGCATTCAATCCAAAATTCTTCCGGGAACGTCCCGAAGGCGTTAGAGCGCTTTCGGACGCGCTTTGGCAAAGACAGACGAGTCCGGAGCAACACCGCTATCACTACGAGGCGCGGCAGACCTGGGACACTTTGGGAAACGCCGCAAGAATCATGGTGCCGACTCTGGTTCTCTGCGGTGCCGCCGACGATGTTAACCGCGGCGGCAGTACGCCGGTGGGCACGGCTCGCCGGTTGGCGGAACTGGTGCCCGGCTGCGAACTGGCGTTGATTCCCAACGTCAAGCATATGACCTTTTGGGACGGCAACGGGGCGCTGCACGCGCTGCAAGATTTTCTGAACCGCCATCCAATTCACGGCATCTAGTGAGGTTCGCATAACTAATAAACTGCTCTCCAATCGCCGTTTCCCCCTCACCTTTGTCCTCTCCCCCGCAACGGGGGAGAGGACAAAGGTGAGGGGGCGAGTGTTGGAGCGTTGACTTTCAATTGCTTACGCGTCCATCAATAGCCAAAATCTTTGAACCTTGAACTTTGAACCGGACCAAAAAGGAGATAAGCAATGTTAAACGCTCGTAGTTATATGAAATCGGCCCGGACCGTAGCGATTGCCCCAATCATTTTTGGCTTACTCGTTTGGGCCAGCGCCGGTTACGCGCAGGAAAAAGGCAGGTCGGGGGGCGATGCGATGGCGCAGCTTTACGCCGCCGCCAAGAAGGAAGGCACCGTGGTCATCTGGGGCCCCACGGATGCAATTATCTATCAGCGGATGCAGGCGGCTCTGGATAAACAATACCCCGGCATCAAGATCGAGCATTTCGAAAGCATTCCGGAGCCACTGGTCCAGAGGATCATCGCCGAAAGCCAGGCCGGGAAACCGGCCGCCGTCGATATCATTCAGTCCGGCTCGCTGCGCGCGCTAAGGCCCTTGATAGATCGCGACATGCTGGCCCCCTATTCAGGCTGGGAAAAAGATTTCGGCCTCGATGCGGTCTATGCCGGCCAGCGTTTTGTCGGCGCCTATAATCTGACGTTGCCGATCGCCTACAATACCAAAATGGTCAGCGCGCAGGAGGCGCCCAAGAGCTGGGAGGAACTCGCCGAGCCTAAATGGAAGGGAAGAAAGTTGATCATCGAAGCCCGGTTGGTACCCTTTGCAATGCTCGGCACCGAGTGGGGCAAGGGCAAGGCGACCGAATTGACCAAAAAAATCCTCGCCCAACAACCCATCATCGTTCAGGGCGGGACCACCGTCGCGAACGCTCTTGCCGGCGGCCAGGTCTCGATCGCCATCGGCACTTACGCTTACACCATCGAGCGATTGAAAAAACAGGGGGCGGCGGTGGACTGGGTTCCCGTTTCGCCTCTTCCCGTGCTGACTTCGGCGGTTGGAGTTCTCAAAACCGCGCGTCATCCCAACGGCGCGCGATTTTTCGCCGGCTGGATGGGAACCGCCGAGGGGCAGAATATTAGGTACGCGACTACCGGCCAGGCCAATGAGGTGGGCAGAACCGCCATCGGCGCCGTCGCCGAGAGAATCAAGGCCGCCCAACCGGCGATCATTTTGGAAACCGACAAGACCTTCGCGACGATTTTGGAAATTCAGCGGGAATTGGGAAAGATGCTGGGCGCCCTGCGGTAGAACGCCCCCACCTATCTCCTCCCCCGTGCCCGCCAAAGGACGGATCAGCCTCGGGCTGACGCGGGGGAGGACAAAGGAGGGGGAACGGATAACGAAGATTCACTTTTCTACCCATGAATATAGCGCCTTCCGCCGCGGCCAAGAACGTCCAACTGCGATCGTGGTCGATCGCGCGAAAACTGTCCGTCCGTTCCTTGACCCTCGGTCTAACCCTGCTCATCGTCACTTATCTCGTCTTGATTCCGCTTTTCATGCTGCTCTACGCCAGTATCAAGAGCACGGAAGATAAGCTGCCTTTTGAGTCCACGGTCATCACCCTCGGAAACTACACCGCCGTGCTCACCAATCCGACGATGGCGTCGATTTTCCTCAACACTTTCCTCTTTACCGCCGGGTCGTTGGCCGTGGGACTGCCTCTGGCCATCCTCATGGCGTGGCTTCTGGAGCGCACCGCGATCCCGGCGCGCCGCTGGATCGCTACTCTCATCCTCGTGCCGATGACGATTCCATCGCTTTTATCGGCGATCGCCTGGATTCAATTGCTCGATCCGCGCATCGGTCTCATCAACGTCGTCTTGCGCGCCGTTCTCGGTTGGTCCGGCGACACCGGGCCCTTCGATATCTATACGCTCTCCGGCATGTGCTTCGTTCAAGGCTTGCGATTGGTGCCGTCGGCCTATCTCATGATCGCGGCCTCGTTTCGCGCCATGGACCCATCGTTGGAGGAACAGAGTGCCATGGCGGGGCGCGGCGCGGCCCAGACGACGCTGCGCATCACGCTGCCGATCATGCGCCCGGCGCTGCTCGCCATGCTGATCTATTACATTATCGTCGTCATCGAATCCTTCGACATTCCCGGGCTGCTCGGGTTTACCGCGCGCATTCGCGTGCTCAGCACGGCGATTTATTGGGCGACCCATTCGGAAGTCGGGTTGCCCGATTATGGTTTGGCCTCGGCGTTGGGAGCGATGGTCTTGGCCGTGGCGCTGCTGCTCATGTGGATCTATCAGCGGCTGACGGCTCACCAGGAAAGATTCGCGACGATCACCGGCAAGGGCTATCGGCCGCGCCAGATCGATCTCGGCGCCTGGACGGCGCCGGCCACCGCGCTTTGCGTCGTCTACGTGGCGCTGGCCGTGGTGCTGCCGTTTCTGGTGTTGGCCTGGACCAGCCTCCAGCCGTTTTACGCCGTTCCGTCGGCCGATTCGCTCGCCCGGGTGAGCTTGGAGGGATATTTCAGGATCTGGCAGGAGAGCACGGTGGTGCGCGCTCTCTGGAATACCATGGTGCTGGCGCTGGTCACGTCGGCGGCAACGATTTTGCTCGCCGTGCTGGTGAGCTGGTTTGTCGTGCGGCGCCGAAAAGCGGCGGACGGTCTTTCGCATTATCTCGCCACGGTGTCGTTTTTGCCGCAGTGCGTGCCGAGCATCGTCATCGGTCTGGCCTTCATTTTCGTTTACGTCCGCTTTCCGATCCCGATCTACGGCACCCTGTGGATCATCGCCCTGGCGATGACGACCCGCTATCTCGCCTACAGCTCGCGGACGATGACCTCCGCTTTGATGCAGGTACACGGCGAGCTAGAGGAAGCCTCGCAGATGGCACGGGCGCCCTGGGCGCGCACGCTGCGCAGAATCACGATGCCGCTTTTGGCGCCCGCCATGATCAACGTGTTTTTTTGGGTGGCGGTGCATGCGATGCAGGAGTTGTCGATGGCCTTGATGCTGTACAATCCGGAGACCGTCGTGGTTTCGACGATGATCTGGAGCATGTGGCAAAACGGTCGGACGGCGGAGGCGGCGGCTTTGGGGGTGATTTTGATTCTGCTCTCCGCTCTGTTATTGCTCGGCGGCCAGGTGTTTCTCTACTTGCGCAGGAGTTCCGATTCGTAGCGGCAACGTCAATGATCAGCGTGCGCGATCTGGAAAAGTCGTTTGCCGGGGCCAGGGGAGAAGTGCGGGCGCTGAGCGGCGTGTCCTTCGAGGTGGGCAAGGGAGAACTGTTCACGCTGCTCGGTCCGAGCGGCTGCGGCAAGACAACGACGCTGCGCTGCATCGCCGGCTTGGAACTACCGCTGGCCGGTGAAATCCGCATCGAGGATCGCCCGGTGTTCAGCGCCGTCGACGGAACCTTCGTTCCACCGGAACGGCGCAATATCGGGATGGTCTTTCAATCCTACGCCATCTGGCCCCACATGACCGTGTTTCAGAACGTGGCCTATCCGCTGGCCAAAGAGGCGAGCCGGAGCGAGATCGGCGAGCGGGTCGCGCGGATTCTCGACCGATTGAGCCTCGGCGCTCTGGCGGATCGCCTGGCGCCGAACTTGAGCGGTGGGCAACAGCAGCGGGTCGCGCTCGCCCGCGCCTTGGTCGCGCAACCGCAGGTGCTGTTGCTGGACGAGCCGCTGAGCAACCTGGACGCCAAGCTGCGCGAACAGATGCGCTTCGAGCTCAAGGCCCTGCAGGAGTCATTCGGCATTACGACGGTTTACGTGACCCACGACCAGGAGGAGGCGCTGGCGCTGTCGGATCGCATCGGCTTGATGCAAGAGGGCTCGTTGGTCGAAGTCGGTTCGCCGGCGGATCTTTACCTTCACCCGGCGCATAAGATAACCGCCGATTTTCTCGGCACGGCGAATTTTATTCCGGCTCATGTGCAGCGGGGCGGTAACCAGCCTGGGGACGAAATGCTTCTGGAGTCGCCCATCGGTTCTTTCGTCGCCCGCCGCAGCGTGGAGTGGCAACCAGGCATGGCCGCGCAGCTGTTCTTTCGACCGGAATGCGTCGATCTGGGGGAAGAAACGGCGGGCGCCGACGGCGCACCGAACCGCGGCTCGGCAATCGTCGAGCGCGTCACGTTTCTCGGCAATGCGGCGGACGTCATCATGCGCTGCAACGAGGTCAGGCTGCGTGCGCGCGCCCACCCGACGCGCATACCCGCTGTTGGGCAGCGGGTCTGCTTTTCTGTCGCGCCGGGATCATGCATGGTGTTTCGGGCAGACTCTTCAGTGGACGTGCGGAAGCGGGCTTAGCGCTTCCTCTGGGATTGGTGGTAACCTCTCGCTTCGAGGTGACGAGAAGTTAAGTGGTGTGGACCGCGTCTATCAGAGTTTCTTCCCCCTTGAGAGACTGTGTCGTAATGAGAGAAAATCCCATAGATGTCATGCTGAGCGGAGCGAAGCATCTCGCATTTTCTTTCACTTACGAAGACGAGATCCTTCGGCTATCGCCTCAGGATGACATTGCGACACAGTCTCTGAAGGGGGGAAGATTAAGATGGGGGGAGAGAATCGGAGCGCGGCATTGAGCTGACGGAAAGTAAGCCTACCGGCCCGTAGCCGGTCGTAACTAAATTGCTATAGAAGTAAGAGGGGATGACATCGATGCAATCGGCCCAGGACTTCGATCATCAAAATGGTCTCGAATGGCGGCTTTACACCGGTATGCTTACGACCCGTTTGTTCGAAGACGCGCTTATCCGCTGGGAGCATGAAGGGAAAATCTCCGCGCAGACATTTCCCAGCAAAGGACAGGAGGCCATCGCTATCGGTTGCTGTCTGGCGCTGGAGAGAGGAGACGCCGTCATCCCATCGTTCCGCACCCGCGGCGCGATGGTCGCGATGGGTATCACGATCGTCGAGCAGCTACGCGAATTCGTCCATAGCCCATTGGCCGCGGGGGGTTCGCGTGACGCGCCGCATCACGCTTCCTGGCCTGAGCGCGGCGTGATGCCGGGCTCGACGATGATCGGTGGCCATCTCGCGATGGCCGCGGGGTTGGCGCTGGCGATGCAATTGGAACAAAAGGGCGAAGTAAGTCTGGCGTTTTTCGGCGACGGCACACTGGGCTCGGGCGATCTGCATGAAACGATGCATATCGCCGGCATGTCGCGGCTGCCGTTGATTCTGGTCTGTGAAAACAACGGCTGGGAAATGGCCACGCCCTGGCAAAAGGTGCGCAAGACGCAGTCGTTGATTCCTTATGCCGAGCCCTTCGGTTTCGCTACGCGCAGCATCGATGGCAACGATGCCCTGGAAGTTTATAACGCTGCCCGCTGGGCGCGCGCGACCGCGTCAAACGGACAGCCGGTGTTCTTGGACTGCATGACGTTTCGCGCCGGTTTATACAGTTCTCACTTCGGCGAGGTACGCGGCAACGTCGAGAAAGACTTGGCGACATGGGAGCAGCGCGATCCATTGAAGAGAATGGCCGAATGGTTGATGGGTCACGGTTTGGCTTCCGCCGAGGAACTACAACGATTGACCCGGCAAGAAGAAGAAGGAATCGAAGCGGCTTTCAATACGGTAAGGAGTGAAGGGTGAGGGGTTAGGGGGTCTAAAACCCCTGACCCCTGACGCCTTACCCCTCACCTTGTTAGCGCCAAGACTATAGCAGTACAAAGAACGTGGAGACTCAAAACAAATGGCTATACTGAGCTACCGAGACGCCGTCGGCAGGGCGCTGCAAGATTCCATGCGCGAGGAGCCGCGGCTGATCATCATCGGCCAGAACCTCGCCGGCCATGCGCTTAAGCAACTCGCGGAAACTTACGGAAAAGAGCGTGTGCGCGATACTTCGATCAGCGAGAGTGCCATGGTCGGCATGGCGGTGGGCGCGGCGATGAAAGGATGGAAGGCGGTGGTGATGATCGCCTACGCGGACATCGCGTCGGTTTGTCACATGGCGATCGTGCAAAGCGCGGCGAAGCTCCATTATTTGACCAATGGTCGATTGGATTGTCCCGTCATTATTCGTCTGCCCATCGCCCGGTTTCGCGGCCATGGACCCGAAGGAAACGAGGTCGGCGCTTCGTGGTTTTACAATGTCCCGGATCTAAACATCGTCATGCCCGGCTCGGCCAACGAAGCTTACTGGAATTTTCGCGAGGCGCTTCAGCGGCCAACGCCCACCTTGTTCTTCGAAGACCGATCGATTCATACACGGTCCGGTGACGTAGCTGAAAACAGTTGCGGTGGCAAGGCGCAGGTGACTCGCTTCGGCGAAAAGTTGACGATCATCGCCGCGGGACGCGCAGCCGCGCTGGCGGAAGATGTCGCCGATGAGATGGCTAAGGAAGGAAGCCGCGCAGTGGAAGTGGTCAGCCTGGGATGCATCAAGCCGCTGGACAAAGAAACTATTTTCGCATCGGCGGCCAAGACCCGCCGCGTGCTGATCGTCCAAGACGAGCCGCCGCTCTCCGGCTACGCTCCTTACATCTGCTGTCTGCTCGACGAGTTGCCGGCGAAGCAGCTTAAGATGGCGCCACGCATCATCGCCGGCGCCGACCAGTACCTGCCGTTTTGGGACGAGCGACCGTTTTTGCCCTCGTTGGAAGAGGTTGCGGCCATGGTAGTAGCGATGATGCGATAACCTCTAGGCCGACTTTGCCGTTGGGGTCTTGCGTAAGCGGGTAGTTCCGACTCCTTTAAGGGAGAGCATTTGTCATTCGTTTGCCTGTGGTGGGAAGACGAGCGTAACCCATTGAGCGAAAATCCAACAAGATCTGAATCGTTTTCAAATCTCGATGTCCGAGTGGACGCCGAGCGGCTCCACCGCAATCTGCAAACAATCGTCGGCGAGAGAAGTCCCTTTAGCGGTCAACATCATCTGGCCGAGGTGGAATGCTTTATCGAGCAGGAACTCAAAGGCTATGGTCTTTTCGTGGAAAGCGATGGGTTTTCCTACCGCGGGAAAAATTTCCGCAATGTCGTCGCGCGACATCCCGCGCAAACGAGCGGACCGCTGCTCATCTTGGGAGCGCACATCGACGCGGTGGAGGGATCTCCGGGAGCCGACGACAACGGCAGCGGGGTAGCGGTGCTGTTGGAAGCGGCGCGGCTTTTGGCTTCGGCGCGGTTACGTTCGCAGATGCTCTTCTGTGCCTTCAATCTCGAAGAGCTTAACATGATCGGCAGTACGGCCTTCGCCAGAAAACTCAAGGCCGCGGGGGAGAAAGTCGCGGGCATGATCTCATTGGAAATGGTCGGATACGCGGACTCCCGCCCTGGCAGCCAGAAGTATCCGGTCGGACTGGCGCGGCATTATCCCGACCGCGGCGATTTTATCGGGGTCATCGGCAACTGGAGTTCCAGCGCTCTGCTGAGAAAATTTTCCGCGCAGATGCGCCGGGTGCCAAACCTTCCGGTTGAAACCCTTTCTATACCCGGCAAGGGTTGGCTTATCCCCGCGGTTCGACTGAGCGATCATTCGCCGTTTTGGGATTTAGGCTACCCGGCTTTGATGGTCACCGACACATCCTTTTACCGTAATCCCAATTATCACGCCCACGGCGATACGGCCGACACGTTGGATATTGGCTTTATGGCGAGAGTGTGCGACGGAGTGATTCGCGGAGTGCTCGGTTTGGAAGCGTCGGATGAATGCAACAGTGAATAGGTTTGCCCGCGTAGCAGTTTAGGTCCCACCTCGGCAGAGCCGCAGCCAGAGAAGAGACTTAACCGCAAAGAACGCAAAGTACGCAAAAGGGCATTCGGATATTCCTCCCGCCAAGGCGCAAAGGCGCCAAGTTCGGAAAAGAATCTATTTCTTATAACCTTTGCGCCTTAGCGCCTTTGCGGGAAATACTCCGATTCGGTAACGGCTGCGCCGCGCTGGGCCTTCGTGGTGATTACATTCACATCAGCCGTCCGCTAAGCAAACCTCGCCGTCGCCGTCATCGATAAATTGCCGTCCTTGTCCAGTGCCCAGAGGGTCGCTTCGCGTCCGTCGGCGGATGGCGCGCCGGCGAGGGTAAAGCTGCCCGTGTCGTAAATCTGCCGCGCACTTTTGAAATCGAAGGATTTCAGTTGGCGCGCCGGCAGCTCGCGGCGGCACATCTCGATCAGTAGCTGGGAAACGAGCGAGCTTTGCACCACCAGACCGGGAAGCTTTTCGACCTGGGTGACGTAGTTGCGGTCGTAGTGGATGCGGTGGCTGTTGAAGCGGATCGCCGAGAAGCGAAAGAGCAAAGGCGGATTGGGCTCGACCACCTGCGTCCACTTTGCTTCACCGGGAACCGCGGGCGAAGTCTTCGGCGTGGCTTCTGCTCTGGCCTCACTGAGCATGACCATATCGCGCTCTTCCACGACGGCCAAGCCGCGGCTGTTCGAGATGCTGTTGCGCTCGACCACGGTCACCATGGCGCCGTTCGGACCGTCATCGACGATCAGGTCGGCGATCTCAGTAACCCGCACGATCTCATCGCCGATTCGGAGCGGTTCTAGAAACTGCACGCGGGTGCCGCCGATGCGCCGGCGAGGTAGAGGAATCGGTGGGACAATGCCGCCGCCCGAGGCCTGTCCGTCGACGCGCATTTGCGCGGGCCGGTGCGAGGCGGGGAAAAACCCGCCGTACCATCCCGGCGGAATCGGTTCGCCCTTGTCCATGGGCGGATTTTCCTGGCCCAACGTCGCGGCGAACTTCAACATCACCGACGCCGTCACGACGTCCGTGGCGGTTTCTTTTTTCCCGATATAGCTCTTAAAACTTTCCAGTGATTCAGCCATGACCGATACCTCCCTTTGGCGTTGGATGCTGTAACCCTATTCCCCCGGCGCTTGCGATGTCAAGCCGAAAGTGAACGGCTGAATGTGCGATGGATAACCGAAACGAAAGTGCCCCCGGTGTGGATCGGGTAAATTTAGGAGAGGTAACTCTACGAGAGAAACCGGCACGGCCAACCAGAAGCGATCTGTGCAGACTGCATCACTGTCGATTGGCAAGCGAAAATCTTTGCGACAACCTTGGCTCAAATGCTGAGATTCGTAGGGGTGCCTGGTCCGTCAAGATCGGTTAGTTTGTAGACTGCAATCCCGCCTACCCGGTCGAAGTCTCCGTTTGCGGTCGCCAGATGCGTGAGCTCTTGGGAACGCATAAAGGCCACGACAAAGGAATCGTTGGTCAGCAGCCCTTCACCGTTCCGGATCTCAGCGCTTGCCTGTATTATTTCAAGCGTGAGAGGGAGAATGGTGATGTTCATGTGGGGTATTTTGCTCACATCGTCTTGATACTCGGTGAGTTGTTTGACCGTCTCCGGAGTTTCCCCAAGCTATCTCACGGCCGTTCTGGCGGTGACGAGCCCTTTTGCAATGGCTTCGGCCACCATGCAGCGGTGGAGCACTTCTGCCAGGACCGCGGTGGAGGTGTAGGCGAGCAGGTTGCGTCGGCCACAGCGCTCTAGGAAAGCTTTACATTCAAGGGAGCGCCCGCCAAAGTGGTAGGTGAAAATATTGGCGTCGATAAATACACGGTCACCGTCCCGCAGGTCAGCCAAGGTCATATTCCAGCTCTTTATCCTCGGCAACCCAGCGCAACGTCTGCTGATCGAGCGTGACAGTAGCCCAGGTACGCTGGACAGCCGCTACGGCCTGTTGGATATCGCTCGTCTCAGCGGGATGGTGCTGTTCGA
>JACPFE010000023.1 GCA_016183145.1 Deltaproteobacteria bacterium
CTGTAGGAAAAGAGGTGATAGACGACCTGGAGCTTTTCTTCCTTCGGCCAATCCAGCGCGGTCAGATCGGAAAGCACTGCGAACTGGAGATCAGGATCATCCCGCAGGAACCGACAGAGCTCGACGATGGACGGCCCGTCCACCGTCAAATAGGGCTCCTTGACCTCTCCCTTGAAGTCGCCGACTTTTCCGGGAAATTGCCGTTCGAGCCGGGCGTAAATATCCTTCGCGTCCATGCCTATGCGACAGCCGTATCCCCTGCCGGCTGCGCTGCTTTCACCAGCCAGCGCTCATGCATCATCTTGTCTTGAATCCTTAAGAGCCCTTCGGTGAGCGCCTCGGGGCGCGGCGGGCATCCCGGCACGTAAACGTCGACGGGAATGATCTTGTCCACGCCCTTGCAGACCGAATAGGCCAACTGAAACAGCCCGCCGCAGTTCGAACAACTGCCCATCGAAATGACATACTTCGGATCGGGCATCTGATCGTAGAGCAGCTTGGTGCGCTTGGCCATCTTGTAAGTCAGCGTCCCCGCCACGATCATGAGATCGGACTGGCGCGGCGTGGCTCGCGGCACGGCGCCGAAGCGGTCCAGGTCCGCGCGCGGCCCGCCGGTCTGCATGAGTTCGATGGCGCAGCAGGCCAGCCCGAACAGCATGTACCACTGCGACGAAGCCCGCCCCCAATTGAGGATGTCGTCCACTTTGGTCGTGAAAACCGTTTCCGGCAAAGTGTTCAGTAATGGTTTCATTCAACCTCTCCGAAAGGGTTAAAAACTCGTTCTTCAGCCTTTTGTGTGAAGCAGGGCTCGGAATTTGCACCGCCGAGGCGCAGAGTCCGCGGAGAAAAGAGTTTGTGATTAACCAATACTCCGAACTCTGCGTACTCCGTGTCTCTGTGGTGAATACTCTTTAAAAACTAGGCCCTGACCTTCTTAACCCACTCCAAATCGCCCTTGACCCAAGCGTACACGAGGCCGAGGAAAAGAATGCCGATGAAAATAAGAATCTCGAAGAACGCGAAAACTCCCTGCCCGCCCTCAAGCCAGCGCCGGAACACGGCGGCCACCGGGAACACGAACGCGATCTCGACTTCGAAGATGATGAAAATCAGCGCGACGATATAGAAGCGGATATTGAAGTTCACCCAGGCGCTGCCCATCGCCGGCTCGCCGCACTCGTAGGTCGAGAGTTTACGCACCTGCGGGTTCGAGGGGCGCAACAAGCGACCGATCAAAAGGTTCACGCCGACGAAGCCGAGGCCCAAGACGGTGAACACCAAGACATTGGCAAAATCAAATAACATATTGAATTTCTGTAGTTACTTTCGAAGAGGATTTACCAATTATTTATATCCACAATTATTCTGATAATCAACCAGCGCCCATCGCCGTTGACCTCGCCAGCGGTGCCGCAGCGCCCATCGCCGTTGACCTCGCCAGCGGTGCCGCTCTTGACGGGGATTTGGCGCTGGAGCTATGGGGGAGAGAAAACTTCTCGCAATGATCCTTCCGCTACCCTTGTTTAGCCGCGCTCGATGTGGCCAAGGCGGTCCATCGGTTCAATGCGTTCCCAAGCCAAGGTAGTTGTCACTCTTGCCCCCTCCCGTGTTTCGCGTTGACGTGAAATCCGACGGCGCTTTTTTTAAGACTCGTCTTCCGTGATTTTCCCATTGATAACTTGCATCCGGGTGCGCGCAAAGGCCATGAAGCGGCGCGCTGTGCCGGTGAACAGGGGAAGTTTTGGCCGTATCACGACAAACTATTTGCCAGCGCGCCAAACTGGCGCCCGGAAGATCTAAAAACCTACGCGGCCGAGGTTGGCTTGAAGGCACAGGCTCAGGCATGCTTTATTGATATCCTCACAACTCGTTACGGCGATCGCGTAAAGTGGGTGAGAGTGTTTTCTTGATTAAGACAGGGCTTGGTGAATGACGTCTTTTAACAGCGTCTGATAGGGTTTCCCCAGCTTTCTGGCTCGTGCTTTGGCTTTGGCAATATCTGCCCCACTCAAACGCAAGGTTACCGGAGTAGTTTCGGGTTCGAGCATTCTCCATGTTCCTTTGACAGCGTTTTCATGGTCGCGCCCTTCTATCTCCTTATGAATGGGGTCAGTGAATGGGGTCAGGCCTGACTATTGAATGGGGTCAGGCCTGACTATTGACTATTTAGCCAACACGCCAGCTAGCTTTTCCTGCGTCTTGGATGGGGGGATTGGGTAGAGTAGAGAACAGGCGCAACATTCGGTAGAAGATGGTGCCAGGCATGCCTTATTGACCTTGGCCGCCGCTGACGCACTGTGCGACCTGGACGGGATTTTTATTCCGTAATGCTAGACGGTTGACAGTCTTGGGTTTGAAGAACGGCAGCGCGGGGAGACTCGCTTTGCCGTTTTCGTCTTGCGGATTAAAACCCGGCATGTAAAAGTCGATCCGTAAATAGGGATGGGTAAGAAAGGATTATCTCCCATGGCGGTACTTTGGACCTTACTGTAATGGCAGGTTTCGGATTCCCGTTCACGGCCCATCCGGCCGATGAACCGCTCGCTGTGGTTGACGGGGTGGCGATCAGCTCAGAGGAGGTCGAAAAGAGTCTGGCGGGACAGTTAAGCAAGCTCGAAGAGCAGATCTATAACTTAAAGCGCCAGAAGCTCGACGCGCTGATCAATGAGAAGCTTTTGGCAAAGGAAGCGGCGAAACGGAAGCTTACGGTGCCCGCACTGCTTGACGCCGAGGTGACTTCAAAAGTTGGCCTGGTTACTGAGCAGGAGATCGAGAAATTCCACCAGGAAAATAAAGCGCAAATCAAAGGAGAGCAGGCGGAGGTCCGAGAGAAAATTCGAACCTACCTGCAAAACCAAAAGCTCGCGGCGAAGCGCGAAGAATTTCTCAGGTCGCTGCGCGGGCAAGCGAAGGTGGTGGTCAATCTCAAGCCGCCGCCGGTCCAGCGCGTCGAAGTGTCGGTCCGCGGTGCGCCGGCCAAGGGCGGCGATAAGGCGCCGGTGACCATCGTCGAGTTCTCGGATTTTTATTGCCCCTTCTGCAAGCGCGTGGTTCCGACGCTCGCTCAACTTGAGTCAAAGTACGGCGATAAAGTTAAGTTTGTCTTTCGCGATTTCCCGATCGAAAGTCTGCACCCCGGAGCGAGCAAAGCCCACGAGGCAGCCCGCTGCGCCGACGAGCAGGGCAAATTCTGGGCTTACCATGACAAGCTCTTTGCCAGTCCGCCGAAGTCCGGTCCGGAAATCTTTAAGGGCTTTGCCAAGGAAATGGGGCTGGAACCTGTCGCCTTTGAGACCTGCCTGGGCAGCGGAAAACACCAGGCGGCGATCAAGAAAGAGATTGAGGAAGAGCGGCGTTTAGGGGTGACCGGCACGCCGGCCTTCTTCATCAATGGCCGGCTGCTTACCGGTGCCCAGCCTCTCGAAGCTTTCGCGCGCGTGATCGATGAGGAGCTTGCGCGCACAGCGGCATCGCGGAAGGCAAGCGAATAGAAGATGGCACTTACTTCGTGTTCGTGGCTTGTGTTGGTGCTCGGTGAAGGGATACAATTGTACAGGGTGCAAAAAACTTCTAAATATGAATCTTCCGTCAATTCTGCTATAGTCTAGCTCGGCGATAGTTATAACCCAATTAAGATTGCTTTAAGAGGTTTTGGAGATGCTTGTAAGGAAATTAGCCAAGATCGGCAAAAGCTGGGGTATCATCCTGCCGCGAGATATTCTCGAGGTGGCGGAAATCAATGAGACCACCAAGCTTGCGCTGCGTGCGGATCAGGGAAAGATCGTCCTTTCTCGGTTGGGCGCTGAAGGCTCCGATCCCTTTGCACTTTTGCGCCGGCGCATCCCTG
Organism: Deltaproteobacteria bacterium; assembly: GCA_016183145.1. GTDB lineage: Bacteria > Desulfobacterota > Binatia > UBA9968 > UBA9968 > JACPFE01. The sequence continues at coordinate 3,848 of JACPFE010000023.1, forward strand.
GACAATTAACCGACCAACAGGTAGGAAAGATCATTGACCAAGCTATCCGTCGTGTTAGACACGCAGCTTCTGCTAAGAGGAGCCACCTCTAGACGCTCGACCCTGAGCCGCAAAATTTATCTGGCCTGGCTCGAAGGCCATTA
>JACPFE010000507.1 GCA_016183145.1 Deltaproteobacteria bacterium
ATGCCACGACACGGACAGACTTGACAGACTGAGCATCGCCGTGACATAAGCGTTCTCGTAGCAGGGGAACGCGAGCTGACCCCCGCGAAAAGTTTCTGGTATGCTTATACCGTTCGGCGGCGATTTCTCGATCCTGGTGAACCTACCAACAACAAGGGCTTTTCAACCGTAAAGAAAGGAGCCATAAGCCATGCCCGTCAATATTCCGGAAGGCATCACGTTAACCGAATTTTCTGCGATCGCAGGCCTCCTCACTAACATCCGCACGGCTGTCGGCGCGAGCCAGGTGAGCGTGCGTTTGAACGAGTCGCAACGCAATGGTGGGGAGCCTGGCATCGGCAGCCCGTTCTTCGATTTTTCCTATTTCGTCGGTTCGGTGCAGGACGCCGACACAGAGAACGCAAGAAAAGCTCTGTATATGCCGGATCCCGGCTTGTACCGTTTCGGGGATAACGTTACCAGCAAAGAAACAAGAGAAGCGATCGCCAAGGCTGTGACCGGGAACCCGAACGACCTCTTTGCGCGCCGAGGCTGGCCAAGTACCACAAGCACTCAAAAAAAGGGGATGGGATCGAAGGGCATGGGCCGAGAGTCCGGTCTACAGTTGCAGGTATATATCGGGATCAAGATCAGTGGCCGTTGTGTGGGAACGTTGGGCGTAAGTTTTAAGAATACCCCAACCAATATACCAGCCGTTGAAAGTCAAATAATCGGCTGGGCTCGCGATCCGGGTTATCCGCCGACGCTGATCAACTACCTGAGCAATACTTTCAATCTGTGGGGACCGACTTGCCCGTGAAAAATAGGCTATTCACTCATAGTTATGGCGCAAATCGACGATCACGAACGCGCAGCGAATTCTGCCCGAGGAAAATCTTCTAAGAGACAAAGGTTCCCGAATCGAACAAGCTTCCTTGCGGCCTTGCTGACGATCGCAGAAACTGCGACCCAATCACTCCAGACCGACAAAATTCTCAACGACACGCTCGATAAGTCCCTTGAAATCCTAAATTTTGACGTCGGCAGTGTCCGGGTTCTGGATCACGAAGCGAAAAACACGCTGTTCCGAATCGATCGCGGTTTTCACCACCCGGCAAATTACACTCCGAGGAATCAACATAGAATCGAGCAGCTGATGATCAAAGCCAAGGAGCCCCATATCTCTCCCGATATTCGCCAAGATCCAATTCATAAGAGCCAGTCGATGGAGCGAGAGGGGGTTATCTCCGCTGCCCATGCCCCGATCATGTCCAAGAAGCGGGTATTTGGGTCGCTTACGGTGGGAAGCCGCAGATTTCACAAGTTCTCAAAAATCGAAGTCGACCTGCTCAAGGCGTTTGGCTTTCAGCTCGGTATGGCGCTGGAAAACGCCCAGCTCTACGACGAAATGAGACAGGGTAAGCTCTATATTGAAAATTTGGTGGAGAACGCCGGCGAGGCGATCATTACGACCGATGCGCAGGACAATATACTCACCTGGAACCACGCGGCGGAGGTCATTTTCGGCTATGCCAAAGGCGAGGCGGTGGGAAAAAGCTTGACCATATTGGTTCCGCCGGGCCATCCAAACGAGCTTGAAGATCTTCGGGCCAAGGTTCAGCTCACCGGGCCAACGCGCAATCTGGAAGTTCGCCGAATACGGAAAGACGGCGTGATGATCAACGTTGCCTTAGCGGTCTCACCCATCAAGGAGGAGGAAGACAAAGTTAACGGCTTTCTCCACATGGCCAGAGACATCACGGAAAAAACCCGCTATGAAAGACGGCTGAAAGAACTCGACCAGATGAAGTCAGAGTTTGTCTCGAACGTCTCCCACGAGTTGAGGACACCGCTCACCGCCATCAAGGGTTCCGCGGACAACATGCTCGATGGGATTACCGGCCCGCTGAGCGAAAGGCAGACGCGCTATCTGGGCCGCATTAAGTCTAACGCCGACCGCCTCGGGCGCCTGATCACAGACCTGTTGGATCTTTCAAAAATCGAGGCAGGCAAGATCGATCTCAAGCCGGCACGTTTGCCGGTAAATTTACTCGTAATGGAAGCCGCTGATGTTCTGCGCGCCGTCGCGGCAGAAAAGCTTATAGGTTTGGAAGTAGCCCGCGCCGACGAACCGGTTCACGTCTGGGCGGACAGGGACAAGGTTTTACAAATACTTATGAACCTTATTGGTAATGCGCTTAAATTCACGCCGCCGCATGGGAAAGTAATAATCGCCGTCGATAATGCCGGCGCTGAATGGATAAAACTCTCCGTCGCGGACACCGGACCTGGAATTCCGCCGCAGGAAGCGGCGAAGATCTTCGACAAGTTCTACCAGATGGAGCAATCAAACAGGCAAAAAACACAAGGAACAGGGCTCGGCCTCGCCATCTCCAAGGCGCTTGTCGAGATGCACGGCGGAAAGATCTGGATTGAAACCGGCATTGACAGCGGCAGTGTATTTTCTTTTACTTTGCCGGCCAGGCGGCCTTTGGAGATTTAGCTTGGGTAAGGAGGTGCCCCATGGGACTGAGGGTTCTGGTGGCCGACGATGAGGAGGATATTCGCGAAATCATCCAGGACCGCTTGGAGGCCTGCGGGTTCAACGTGGTCACAGCTAGCACGGGCGCCGAGGCTCTGCGAAAAATCGCAACGGAAAGATTCGACGGCGTTTTCCTCGACGTGAAGATGCCGGAAATGACTGGAATCGAGGTTTTGGAGGAAGTGCGCAAGAAGGATACAAGGCTCCCCATTATCATTATCACTTCTTCGACTTCGCGTGACGCGGCCATCGGCTCGCTCGCCAAAGGCGCCAATGAGTTCGTGTTGAAGCCCTTTGAATGGGAAGAGTTGAAAGTCAAGATCGAGAAGGTATTTAACATTATCCTGTAAGCACAAACATGGAAGCTTTCAGAGGAACTATTCTGGTCATAGACGATGAAACGGACACCTGCGAAGTCATGCGGGACCGCCTCGAGTCGATGGGCTACCAGGCAGTGACGGCTACGACTGGAAAGCAGGGCCTGGAACTCCTTGAGCGGCACACTCCCCATCTGGTTCTCCTCGACATCGAGATGCCCGGCATGAATGGCCTTGAGGTGCTCAAGGAAATCCGCAAACGAGAGCCTGATGTCGTGGTGGTCATGATTACCGCGCACGGCACCCTTGAACGGGCGGTCCAGGCGATGCGGGAAGGAGCCGATGATTTCATCCCGAAGCCTTTTGAGCCCGACCACATGGCTCTCATCGTCAAGAAAGCGCTGGAGCGCGAAACCCTGAGGCGGGGAGTTGAATTACTGTCCGAAGAGTTAGACCATCGCTATCGCATGGTCGTAGGGCGGAGCGCGCCGCTCAACCGGGCCTTAGAGACGGCGAAGAAAGCCGCGGCTAGCAAGTCTACCGTGCTCCTTCTGGGGGAGAGCGGCACGGGAAAAGAAATTTTCGCCCGGGCGATCCACAATTGGAGCGACAGGAAAGATCAACCGTTCATTGCGATCAATTGCGTCGGGCTTTCCAGAGAACTGCTGGAGAGCGAGCTTTTCGGCCATGAAAAAGGGGCGTTTACCGGGGCGCTGAATTTAAAAAAGGGGAAAATGGAACTGGGGCATGGCGGCACGGTTTTTCTCGACGAAATCGGTGACATTTCGACAGAACTTCAGACCAAGCTGTTGCGCTTTCTTCAGGAGCGGGAATTCGAGAGAGTGGGCGGTACTAAGCCGATCAACGTCGACATCAGAATCATTGCGGCGACCAACCGAGATCTCGACAGTTTGATCCAGCAGGGCCGGTTCCGCGAAGATCTGTACTATCGACTTAACGTGGTCCTCATTACACTTCCGCCGTTGCGAGAGAGAAAAGAGGATATTCCGATTCTCGCAAACTATTTTTTGCGACGTTTTGCGGTAGAGACAAAGAAGAGCTTTACCGGTATGACCCAGGAGACTCTGGAGAAGCTCATCGCCTATGATTGGCCCGGAAATGTCCGGGAGTTGGCCAACGTCATCGAGAGCGCCGTTGTGTTAGGCCAGGGGCCCATGTTGACCGCCAGCGACCTTCCCGCCAAGAGCTTTTCTGTCGCGCCAGCCAGGGTGAGGGATGCCTTCTCTTATCACCAGGCCATAGAAAGTTACAGACGGGAGTTGATCCTCAAGGTTCTTGCTCAGACGCACGGAAGCCGCGCTGCGGCCGCGCAGGTCCTGGGCATTCAGAGAACCTATCTTTCGCGATTGATCAAAACTTTGCGCATCGGGTGAATCGTTTATTACACGCCTCTTTATCCTTAAGGATACGCTTCTCTTCTCCTACGGTGTCTTTGTCCGCTCCCTATCGTAGAAATTCTTCCGTTAGTTCAGCGGCTTAATTTGCATCGGCGTCTCCAGCCCGCTCCTGGCACGACCCTTGCCATATCAAGGCGCAGGATTGGGTCGAGAAACGAAACGTTCACGGAATCAGGCATGAGGAATTAGTTCGATGAACAACTGTAGCACGATAGGCATCCCAACAATGAAGCCTGTGGGCTCATTGGACGAGTGGACGCGGAGTCTGCTCGACAAGATTAGAGACCAAGTGGATCCCATCGACCGCGTCACGCGCCTGCTTCGCTACTTGTCTCCGCAAATTGCCAAGGCGGTGCTCGATGGCGACAATGAACGCCTCTTTGAGAGCCACCGGCGGGAGATCACTGTGGTTTTCCTGGACCTGCGCGGCTTTACGTCCTTTTCGGACAGCGCCGAACCGGAGGAGGTCGTGGGTCTGCTGCGAAGCTATTACGCAGAAATGGGTAAGCTCATCTTCAAGTTCGAAGGGACTCTCGAGCGCTTCGCCGGGGACGGCATCATGGTTTTTTTCAACGACCCCATACCCTTCGAGGATCACACAGAAAAAGCGGTGCGCATGGCTGTGGAAATGCGCGCGAGAGCGAAAGAACTGCGCAAAGGTTGGCTCAAGACCGGTTACGACCTCGACTTAGGAGTCGGCTTGGCCGCCGGTTTTGCGACACTGGGAAACATCGGCTTTGAGGGAAGGATCGACTACGGGGCCGTCGGCAATGTCACCAACTTGGCCTCCCGCCTGTGTGATGAGGCGCAGGGCGGACAGATCCTGACCAATCGGAAGACGCTTTGCAAGCTTGAGAACATGGTCGAGACCGAAGACTTGGGCGAGATGCAGTTAAAAGGGATTGCCCGCCCCGTAGCTGCATTCAATATTCTCGATCTCAAGGAAGGAAAAAGGGGGCAGGCGGCTTTTTGAAATCGGCCAACCGGGAAAGCCAGGCCGTCCCATTCCCCCAGGCAAAAACTTCTGCTAATGGCCTGGGTTCCGCGCTGCTGGCCGCAGAACAGATTGAACTGGATACAATGCTCGAAGGAGGTGTTTATGTCAGTAACAAAGCTTTTCATCACCGTTGCCGTGCTTCTCGCTATCTCACGGGATCAAGTTTATTCCGGCGACGATCAATGGTTCTTTACAGGGAACGAGATCGCCGTCGCCTACCGCTTCCAGCAACACTACGGAGCGCGGTTACGCTATCCCTTGAAGCCGGAAGCCTGTCTGTACGGTCAGGAGGAATTCACCGCATCGTTTCAAGGAAAGCAGTTCCCGGCTCCCTGCCGGTTCGTCACTGAAACCATCCGCCATCTGAGAGAGGCCCTTGAATCGAAAGCGGCGAGGTATCTCTTCCCGCTGGATCTCGATTACGGACGTTTAGGCGTCCCTTCGGAGCTGTGGAAAGCAAAGTACAGCAAGCTCTCGGGCGAAGAACAATTGAGAGCCTTGCTACAAGAGCCCTCGTTGGTCGCTTTGTATCACACGGCCGGGCATCTCGAGCCGGAGGCCAATACAAAAAGCACGGCTGGAGAAAATTGGCAGAAGCGCAGTTTGCTCGGTTTTTACAACGGACAGCCGATGAAGACATTTTCGCGACGCTCGAGCGAAGCGCTGGCGTCCGTGCCCGAGGGTTACACGTGGTTAAATGACTTTAAGATCCTCGCGCACTATTTGGGCGAGCTGCAATTAGTTAGCGACGGCGCCGTTGTGACGTTCGATATTTCCTTCGATGACGATCGCGCGGCCGAGGTTTCCCCGAAACCGGTTAATGTGAGCGTAACGTCCAGATAATGATCGGTATATCTTCTGAAGAATGGAGTACTGGAGTGGTGGAATATTGGAGTGATGGGTTTTAAGTCATGGCTTGGGTCCGCAACCAGTACCCCATCACTCCATTACTCCAACCGTTCTATTGCAGCGCTTTCTCGATGGCGTTCACCAGCTTCGCTTTCGGCACCGCGCCGACGATCTGCTCCTTCACCGCGCCGCCTTTTAAGATGATCAGATTGGGAATGCCGCGGATTCCGTAGCGAGATGCTGTGGCGGGATGGTCGTCGACGTTGAGCTTCGCCACTTTCAACTTCCCCTCATACTCTCCCGCAACCTCTTCGATGATCGGCGCGATGGATTTGCACGGACCGCACCAGGGGGCCCAAAAATCCACCAGCACCGGCAGCGCCGACTGAATGACCTCGGCTTCGAAATTGTTGTCGCCCACCTCGGTAATCTTTCCCATGTTGCCTGCCTCCTTATAATGTCGAGAGAAATTTGAGCACCGTGCGAACCCCGAACCCGGTGCCGCCCTTGTTGCACAGGGCCGTATCGCTTTCCGCGAACGCCGGGCCGGCGATATCCAAATGCGCCCAGGGAATATCGCCGACGAACTCTTGCAGGATAAGCGCGGCGGTGATGGCGCCGCCATGCGACCCGCCGATGTTTTTCATGTCGGCCACGCTGCTCTTGATCAGTTCACGATACTCCTTGACCAGCGGTAGTTGCCAGAGCTTTTCACCGGTGTCCCGCGCGCAGCGCAATAGCTGGTCCGCCAGCGGCTGGTTATTGCTGAAGAGCCCGCCGACTTCGCTGCCCAGCGCCACCATGCAGGCGCCCGTCAAGGTCGCCAGGTTGATCATGGTGTCGGGCTTTTGTTGCGCCGCCAGCGCCAAGGCGTCGGCCAGGATCAAGCGGCCCTCCGCGTCGGTGTTCAGAACTTCGATGGTTTTCCCGTTCAGATAGCGAATGACGTCGCCCGGCTTCTGCGCGTTGGCGCCGGGCAGATTATCCGTTGTCGGAATATAACCGGTGACCTCGATATCGAGACCCAGGTGCGGCAGCAGGCTCATGGCGCCGATCACCGCCGCGCCGCCGGACATGTCGAGCTTCATCGTTTCCATGGACTTCGACGGCTTCAAGGAAAGTCCGCCGGAGTCAAAGGTAATCCCTTTGCCGATCAGGGCGACTTTTTTGCGCGGCTTGCCTGAGGGCCGGTAATGGATCTTGATGAATCGCGGCTCTTCCTGACTGCCGCGATTGACCGCCAACAGCCCGTTGAGCTTCATCGCCGTGATCTTCTGCTTGCCCCAGACCTCCACCGACAAGCCGAGCCCGCGGCAATGGCGCCGGGCCTGTTCTCCGAGGAACCGAGCGGTGGTCACCGAGGGCGGCTCGTTGATCAGATCGCGGGCGAGATAGACCCCCGGCATTATGCGCTGGACCATCGCGATGGACTTCTCCATCGCCGGGGTGCGCATTAACCCGGGTCGGAAGAACGTCAGATTTTTCACCGCTTCGGAAACTTTGGAGTTAGACCGATATTTGTTGAATTGATAGGAAGCGAGAAGCATTCCCTCGACGATGGCGGCCGCCGCTTGTTCGGGACTCCCCCCCGGCGCGAAAAACAGCGCGATATCGGCCGCGCCGACGCCCGCCGCTTCCCGGCGCGCCCGCGCTCCCGCTTTTCGCCAAACGTCCGACTCGATGTCGTCCGCACTGCCCATGCCAAGCAGCAGTAAATGAGACGATGGCAGCAGGCCGGAGGCCGGGTAGAGCAAGGCGCTGCCCTCGGCACCGGTGAATTTACTCTTTTGAATGCGCTCGGAAAGTTTTCCCCGCAGGCGCCGGTCGAGCGCGCGCAGCGGCGCGTCTTCGAGCTTTTTCTCCTGGACCGGCACGACCAGCAGCTCGGCCCTGATCGCCTCTACGCCAATGTCTCTGAATCGGGTTTCCACGATTTGCTCACTCAGGCTTTCTGACGGATCAGAGTCATGAACTCACTGCGGGTTTCTTGGCGGGTGCGGAAGGCGCCGAGCAACGTGCTGGTGATGATCAGCGAATTCTGTTTCTCCACGCCGCGCATTCGCATGCACAGATGCTCCGCTTCGATGACCACGGCGACACCGAGAGGATCGAGTTTTTCCATGATGATATTGGCGATCTGGTTGGTAAGCCGCTCCTGGACCTGGAGCCGGCGCGCGTAGACGTCGACGAGACGGGCGAGCTTGGAGATGCCGACGAGCTTATGGTGCGGAATGTAGGCGACATGGGCCTTGCCGAAGAAGGGCAGCAAGTGATGCTCGCAGAGGGAAAAAAAATCGATGTCCTTCTGCACGATCATCTCCTCGTAGTCTTCGGTGAACAGAGCGTCGTTAATGACCTTTTCCGGGTCCAGTTGATATCCCTGGGTCAAAAAAGCGAGGGCTTCGGCGACTCGCTGCGGAGTCTTGCGCAGCCCTTCACGATCCGGATCCTCGCCCAGGGCTTTCAGGATATGACGAACCTGCTCTTCCATTCCTCTCTCACTCCATTTTGATCCGGGATTGCGCGCGGCAAGAATAATTTGTGCAACAAATGGTGAGTAAAAAAACTAACATTTACCCCAAGGGAGGTCAAACCGGGCGTCCTGGCGGCGGATCTAGAGCCGTTCTATGAGCCACGCGGGCGTGAAGCGGAGGGCGTAAGCGTTCAGAAAGGTCATATAGTCGGTGAGTAAGAGGACGCCGACGATGGCCAGCAAGACGCCGCTGGCCACGTGAAAGGCTTGAATGTAACGGCGGAAAGCCTGGGAAAACTGGAAAAATGAATTGATCGCAAGGGCGCTGAGAAAAAACGGCAGAGCTAGACCGGCCGCGTAGGTCGCCAGCAAAACCACTCCTCGACCGACGTCGGCCGAAGCGCCGGCGATCGCCAGGATCGCGCCGAGGATCGGCCCTACACAAGGAGTCCAGGCGACGGCAAAGGTGATGCCCACCAGCAGCGAGCCAAAATAACCCGCCGGTTTATCTCGCCAGTTCCAGTTGAACTGCAGGTAGCGACCGAGAGCGGCGATCTTGAAAAGACCCATGAGGTAGAGCCCAACGACAAGAACGAACATGCCGCCGACGATGCGGATAATGTTTCGGTACCCCAAGAACAGACTCGCAAGAAAGCTTGCCGAGGCGCCAAGGGAAACAAAAACCAGCGAGAAACCGACGATGAACGCTACGGAGTTCAATACGACGCGCCAGCGCACGCGCGACAGCCCTTGATCGCCGCGCATCTCCTCCAAGGAAACGCCGGAGACAAAAGTAAGGTAGGATGGAATCACCGGCAGAACGCACGGAGAAAGAAAGGAAAAAATACCGGCGGCAAAGGCGACGAACGCGTTGACCTCGGTCATCTTTTTCCTTCGGTGAGCTCTTTGATCAAATTGCGCGCGGCGGGACCATGCCACTCGGCGGGTCCCCAGGCGCGCGCCAGCCCTTCTCCCTTGGTTCCGATGAGATAGGTCGTCGGCAAGCCCCAAGCGCCGTACAAAAGGCCCACTTCGCCCTCAGGATCGAGGCCAATGGGATAGGTCAATTTCAGCTCCTTCACGAAGCTGATGGCGTCTTGCTTGCGGTCCTTGACGGCCACGGCCAACACGACGAAGTTTTTATCCTTAAACTCCTTATACAGGCGATCCATCGCCGGCATCTCTTCACGGCAGGGGGCGCACCAGCTCGCCCAGAAATTCAGAAAGACAATCTTCCCGCGGAAGTCTTTTAAAGAAACTTTTTTCCCCTCCGGAGTCGGCAAACTGAAATCAGGGGTCGGAGAATTCTCCTTCATGGGCTCCAGATTGCGAATGACCTTATAATTGACCTTGGACTGCGCCAGGACAGTCGCCCAAGATCCCAAGACGAGATACCACGAAAGGGAAAATACCAAGGGCCAAAATAGGATCCGCATAATCCTCACCGTCGCATACTCTAACGAACTGAATGGGTGTGCGCAACAGGACGGGCAGGAGCCGTCAACGGTAATGCTGCGGCAGCGCGAAGGACGCGCGGGGCAATTGGAGGGGAGCTCTTGTAGGAATCAATCCTTAGTGGGCGGGGGCGCATGCCGTTCGCCCGTGGAGCCCCACGGGCAAGGCCTTGGCACCTTCCAGTACGCCCGTGGGGCGGAATCCTGGGCAAGAGCCCCGGGGCCAAGTCCGGCCGTTCGCGTGATCGAGCGCGGATGAGGCGGATCAGGCACCACGGTGTTACTTCGCCGCGCCGGCGTATCCTTGTTAGCCAAGAACCGTCCAACTCCGGCCGCACGACGTTTTGAAAATACTCGAATCGCAAAAAACAGAACCCTCCGGTATTCGGTGCCGGAGGGCCTGTCGAGTAGGCAGCCAGAACGGCTGCCTGGTCGCCTGAGATTAAGGAGGGTTTAACTCACCACCACAACCTCACAGAGGAAAGTTATTTCTTTTTTTTCTTGGCTTTTTTCTTAGCGGCTTTTTTCTTAGCGGCCATAGGCACCTCCTTGTAGGATTAAGAGGGCGGGTTTTAGCTTCGGAGAAGGGTATGAAATCGACTCAGGCGGATAGAAGTGAATACGAAAACCCTCCCATAACTTGTAGCTGAATGTATTATAGCGACACAAGAAATTGTATGTCAAGAAAAAAATGGCATTTTAGAATATTTTGTCGCGCCACTGAAAAAAAATTAAACGCTCTCGCCATGACAATTGCGGATTTCACGAAACCGCCTGTACCGACTCATGCCGCTCGCGGCCGAAACGTTGACAAGCTTCCCGCCTGCTGCCTATATTCTGCGCCGTGACAAGTTTTTGTGGAAAAAGGAAGCGGAGCAGCGATTGTTCAAGCGGTCTTGTCGAAGCGCTATCGGGGCCGTATATGGTGCGCATCAAGCGCGGCAAGTTCGGCCGCCATTAGCGGGAGTACGCGTGACTTTGATTCGATTGCTTCCGCGCTCTATCAAACCAAATTTTGGCGCACCCAATGACCAAGAACATGACACGCAGCGGGTCAGCGACCTAATTTTTTCATCGTAGAGTTCGATCCGGCGGTCAGAAAATGAGGGGAGTCATATGACCAATCCAACAGTCGGCTTCGTCGGTCTCGGCATCATGGGCAAGCCCATGGCGCGAAATCTTTTGAAGGCGGGCTACTCCCTCGTCATCCACAACCGCAGCCGCGCTGCTGTGGATGAGTTGAGCAAGGAAGGGGCGCAGCCCGCGGCGAATTCCCAAGAAGTCGCCTCACGAAGCGAAGTCATCATCACCATGCTCCCCGATTCGCCGGATGTGGAGTTGGTTTATGCCGGCGAGCATGGGGTCTTTGCGGGTGTAAAGTCGGGAAGCTTGCTGATCGACATGTCGAGCATCTCGCCCGTGGTCGCGCGCAAATTGGCGGCAACGGCAAAAACGCTCGGCTGCGACATGCTCGACGCGCCGGTGAGCGGCGGCGAAGCGGGCGCGATCAGCGCCACGCTCTCGATCATGATCGGCGGACCGGCTGCGGCGGTGGAGCGCGCGATGCCGATCCTTCAGGCGTTAGGGAAAAACATTGTCCACGTCGGCGACGCCGGCGCCGGGCAGGTAACCAAGGCCGCAAACCAGATGGTCGTGGGCACCACCATCGCGATCGTCGGCGAAGCCTTGGTGCTCGCAGCGAAAGCCGGTGTTGATCCCGCCAAAGTGAGGCAAGCGCTGCTCGGCGGCTTCGCCCAGTCGAAAATTCTCGAAGCGCATGGGCAAAAGATGCTGGACCGCAACTTCAAACCCGGCTTCCGCATCCGCCTGCACGAGAAAGACATGAAGATCGCGCTTGCCACCGGTTCCGAATACGGCGTGCCGCTTATGGTCACAGGCGTTGTGGGGCAAATGATGACCGCGATGAAAGGGATGGGTCACGGCGACCTGGATCACTCAGGGCTGGTGAAGTTCGTAGAGGAATTGGCGAAGAAAGAGCTGGGGGAAAAGTGAGTTAGGGGCTGGTGAGTTAGTGATTAGTGAACTGGGGGCTAGTGAATTAGTGAGTTAGCTCCTGGTCTTCGCGAGCTGCTGAGAGATCATACGGTTGAGCATCTTTAAAATTTCCTCCAACGTTGCCCTTCGAGTCACGAAAACCGCGGACTCGATCAAGTGCAGATCCCGGCATTTCAGATACCAGTTAAGAGTCTCTGTTGTTGAACCGCGGGCAACGATCAGGTAGTGCGTATACTCCTTTCCGGTTCTCCTGCCGAAACCTTCCGCGATGTTGGCGCTGATCGAGCTGGCCGACCGCAAGACTTGATTCCCGATTATCCGGGCGGCCATCCCGGGAGAAAAAGCATCGACGTCTTTGACAACGTCCAGGAAAAATTGATGCGCCCTTTACCAAACAATAAGATCCTCGAAACTCCGAATCTCTCCCACACCCTACCTCCCGCTTTCCGCAATAACTTCCTGACTGTTCCCTAAATCACTATCTCACTAATTCCCTAACTCACTATTTTACGGCTTCCACCCAGCCTTATTTAACTGCTGGTCGGCTTCCTGCGCGAAGCTGAAGTCATAGGCCTTCGCGGTCGGAACCGTATCGCTGGAATTGACCACCTGACGGACGATGTTCAGGTCGTTCCGCTGCGCCTCCTCGTCCACCGCGCCGTTGCGGGTAAAGGTAGGAATCAGATCGTCGTAAAGCCGGCTGGCCTGCTGGCGCGAGA
>JACPFE010000532.1 GCA_016183145.1 Deltaproteobacteria bacterium
CGCCGCTTATGCCAGAGGCGATGGAGAGGGTCATTAAAGAGATCCCTCGGGAGGCTGAAATTGTCGATCTCTTCAAGAAGCTCTCCGGTCCTGAGCCGCAACCGCCGCATTAACATGAAACAGAGCCGCTTATTTGTCCGAAATGCCTGCCCACCCACGCCGGTTAAGGTTGACATAAGACGGCCTTATCGCATACCGTTCACTCAAAACGGCCATCGGAGGGCTCGCCCGTCATATTTTCGGCACCTGCTTAGCCTCCTCGCAGGTGGGTTAGCCTCTGATCCGGGAGCCATGTTTATGCCCTTCGTGCCGGCGGACGAAACGCAATTTCCTATCACTCGGAGTAAAAGAATAAAAGCGGCAATCGCAATCTTTTTGTGCACGCTATTCTGTTCTGTGCAGGCCCAGGGAGCCGAGAGCACCGACAAAATCAGGATCGGCTTTCCCTCCCTGGCGTTCGGCTACATGCCGTACTACATCGCCCAGGAAAAAGGGTTTTATAATAATTACGGTATCGAGTCCGAATACATTCAGATGCGCACCTCGATTCACGCTCAAGCTGTGGTCAACGGCAACATCAATTACTTCACGTCGGTCTCGACGGGAATTTCAGCGGCAGTGGCCAGGTTGCCCGTGGTCATTGTCATCAGCTTTTCCGACACCTCGCCGTGGGTGTTGGTCACGCAAAAAGACGTCCACAAGCCTCAGGATCTGATCGGCAAAACGGTTGCGATCTCCGGAGTCCGCACCGCGCCCTATTATTTCTTCAACGCCTTTTTGAAAAAATACGAAATCACCGCCAAAGACGTCAGCACGATTCATACCGGCGGCACAGCGGACAGCTTTCGCGCGTTGACCTCCGACCGCGTTGCCGCCACGGTCTTGACGCCGCCGTTCGACGACAAGGCGGTATCGCTCGGCTACAAGAAGTTAATGCCGTTGGGCGACCTGGCGGATATCCCGTACGTCGGATTGGTGACGTCGCAGAATGAAATTAAAAACAATCGGGAGTCGGTTCGTCGCACGGTAAGCGCGGTGATGGACTCCATTGCCTGGTTGCGCGCCAACCGCGACGAGAGCGCCAAGATGATTGCCAGCAAATTCAAGATCAATCAGCAGGAAGCGGAAAATACCTACGCGACTTTGATTGGGCTCTTGAACAAAGACGGCCGGCTCAATCTCAAGGTCGCGCGCAATTATCTCGACCTTCTCCGTCAAGAACGTCCGGTGCCGGCAGATTTTGATTTGACGAAAGTGGTCGACTCCTCATTTCTGCCGGCCAACCGGTAGCTAGCGGCTAATGGCGCCGATTAGGGCACTGCTGCTCTTTAAATCCCTGATCATTGTTATTTTGCTGGTCGGATCGGCTACGAATTGTCATTCGCAGCCGCGCCGCCACATCACGGTCATTTTTGATACCCCACAGCTTGCCGCGGGGTAGTTCATTACGCGAGCTAATTGCCTGTGCGACTTTGAAAGCTAAGATCTAAGCGAACCTTCAATTAAGGAGATGGCTTATGAAAATACTCGCGATCGGTTTCTTGTTTGTCGTTGTGTGGGTTTCTACGGTTCACGCTCAGGCTCCCTTCTACGAAGGCAAGACGATCAGGATTGTCGTGGGACTCCCTGCTGGAGACGCCTACGATCTCTATTCACGAATGCTGGCCACGCACATGGGGAAATACATTCCCGGCAATCCCAACATCATCGTCCAAAACATGCCGGGCGCATCCACTATGATTACGGCCAATTATGTTTACAACATAGGCAAGCCCGACGGCCTAACTTTCGGATCGGTCTTGCCCTCCCTCTATTTCGATCAACTCCTGGGACGAAAGGAAGTTCAGTTCGACTGGCCCAAGTTTACCTGGCTGGGCAGCTTCGAGAGGTCGAACAATTTGCTCTACATGCGCGCGGATACTCCGTTTAAGACTATCCACGACGTCACCAAGACTTCAGATCCGCCCAAGTGCGGCTCCACGGGAACCGGCTCGCCCTCCTATTATCTCGTGAGGCTATTGAACTATGCGATCGGGACGAAGTTCGACATCGTTATCGGCTATAAAGGGGGACAGGAAATCGATCTAGCCGTAGAAAAGGGCGAGGTCCAATGCCGCTCTTTTACCGTCACGACCTTCTTTGCGCGCGAGCCTTTTCATACCTGGCGCAAGAAAAACTTCGTTCGGGTCCTGACCCAGACGGGTAAGAGGCGTGATCCTAGATTGGCTGAAGTTCCGACAGTGCACGAGCTGATGGACGAATATAAGACCCCGGAATCGATGCGGCGTTTGGCGAACCTGATGTTGGCTTCCGGCGACTTCGGCCGTCCCATCATTGCGACGCCGGGTATTCCATTCGATCGAGTCAAGTTGCTGCGCGGGGCTTTTGCGAAGACCCTCAGAGATCCTGAGCTATTGGACGAAGCCAAAAAAAAGCGGCTGGAAGTCGATCCGATGCCGGGCGAAGACCTCGAGACTTTGGCTAAAGAGGTTCTGTCGGCGAACAAGGATGTCGTTGAACGGATGGAGAAACTCCTCGGGAAGTGAAGCGGGGCTAAGGACGAATTCGCCAGACCTTGACGGAGGGGCTCGTGACGCGAATCCTCGCGGTATTGATGTTGATTGTATCGGTTTCGTCGGGAGTTGCGCAAAGCGATTTCTACCAGAGCAAAACCATCACCGTCGTCGCCGGCGCCAACGCCGGCAGCACTTACGACTTTCTCGATGACCGCGACTACCAGACTTTTATTGATGCCGTGGCTGAGCAAAAGAGGAAAACCCCCTTCTTGATGTACGCCTACTGCCTATGCCGATTCATTTTCATCTTTTGATCGAGAGCAAGCGCTTCCCGCTATCAGTGATCATGCAGCGGCTATTGACGGGGTATGTCAAGAGGTTTAATTCCCGCCACCGCCGCATCGGGCATCTATTTCAAGGGAGGTACAAGGCGATTCCCTGGTTGACGCGCTCCATGCCTTCGCCGAGCGGTTGTAGCTTGGACTTAGGGGCCTTATCGTGTTATAGATTTCTGACTGATGGTGAGACATCGAGGCTTCAGTGGACCAGCAGAATATTGAATTCTTTCGCAGTCTCCTCAACCAGCGCATGCAAGAACTGCGCTCCGAAGCGGGCAAGACCGTGGAGGACATGGACGAAGATGAGAATTTTCCCGATCCCACCGACCGGGCTTCGATGGAGTCCAACCGAAACTCGGTCCTGCGCATTCGCGACCGCGAGCGCAAACTGATTTTCAAGATTCAAGAGGCGCTCCAGCGGCTGGACGACGGCGCGTACGGTATCTGCGAACAATGCGGTGAAGAAATCGGCATCGAGCGTCTCAAAGCTCGTCCCGTGACGACCCTTTGCATCGCCTGCAAGTCCGACCAGGAAAATGAAGAACGGAAAGCGCGCCGGGTTGTTTAACGCCATTCTCGAATCATCATGAAGCTGAAAAAGGCGGTCATACCCGTAGCAGGTCTGGGGACCCGCTTTCTGCCAGCTACCAAGACGGTGCCCAAAGAGCTGTTGCCCATCGTCGATATCCCGTCGATACAGTACGTGGTGCAAGAGGCGGTGGACGCAGGTATCCAGGAAATTATTTTCGTCACCGGCCGGGGCAAAGACGGCATCGAAGACCACTTTGACGAGGCGCCCGAGTTGGAGCAAATTCTCACCGATCGAGGCCAGACAGAGACGGTGAAGATGCTCCAGCGTATCGGCGAGATGACCGAGGTGGTGTCGGTGCGGCAGAAGAAACCTCTAGGATTAGGCCACGCGGTTCTCTGTGCACGCGACCTGGTGGGGGACGAGCCTTTCGCCGTCATGCTGGCGGACGACCTGATCGACGGTGAAACCCCATGTATACGGCAACTGTTGAAGATTTTTGAAGAGACAAAAGAATCTGTGATCGCTTTGCTAGAGGTGCCGCAAGGCGAAGTATCCAGCTACGGCGTCATCAAAGGGACGAAGGTAAAGCCGCGCCTGTATCAGATCGAGGCCATGGTCGAAAAGCCTCGGGTCAAAGATGCGCCCTCGCGGATGGCGATTATCGGCCGCTATATACTGCGGCCTGAAATTTTTGCGATTTTGGATAATCTCCCACCCGGAAAGGGTGGCGAAATTCAATTGACGGACGGATTGGCGCAGCTAGTGCGCGAACGGCAGGTACTTGGCTGTGAGTTTGAGGGAGAACGCTACGACATCGGCGACAAGTTCGGTTTCGTGCGGGCGACGGTCGCGTTCGCTTTGAAAAGGCCCGACCTGCGAGATAAAGTTTTGGAGTATTTAAAATCCGCGATACACTAAAAGCTGTTGTGGGGCCGTAGCTCAGTTGGGAGAGCGCTAGAATCGCACTCTAGAGGCCGTGGGTTCGACTCCCATCGGCTCCACCAAACAAATCAACATCTTAGGGGAGTAGCTCAGGGGAACTAACCGTAAATTGTCCGTGTTTTGTCCGTGTTCTTTCATCGTACCGCGTTTTTGGGGGCTATGATGATCGGCACCACAAGCGGCACCCTGGGCTGCTCCTCAAGATGTGCCTGCAATCTCTCTGCTGCCTTCGCCAGGTCCGATTCACTCACGATATTGTAACGGTCAAAGACGGCCCTGGTCTTATGACCGCTTAGGCTCATTGCAACGCGCTCCGGGATGCCCGCCCGGACCATGTTCCTAACAGCGCTCCGCCGTAGGTCATGAACGATGACCGCACCAAGCCCCGCGGCCTTACATGCGGTCTTCCATGCCTTGCGAAAATCCCCGATCCGCTGGCCGTTCTCATGGAATACATACGGGCAGGAGAGAAGCCGCTTCTCTTTCGCGCGTTCGATGATTCCCTCGATCTCGCCTTTGATCGGCAAAAGCCTTCCGTCTTTGTTCTTGCTGATCTCCGGCCTGAGCCTTATCACCTTGCCCGCCAGGTCAACGTCGCGCCATTCAAGCGCTCTCATCTCACTTACTCTCCATCCAGAGTGATAGAGAAAAGTCACAGGGTCTTTAAGATGGTCAGATAGGTTTTCCCTCAGTACCAAAAAGCTCCCGTGATCCAGGAAGCCTTGTCTTGCGTTGTTCTCTTCTAGTGTTGGTATGTAGGGCTTAGACGATAGCTTTCCCGCCTGCACCGCAAGCGAGAACATTCTCTTGAGCGCTGCGAGCTCGCGGTTGATGGTTGCGTTTTTGGCTCCTTCCTTTTGTCGCTGTGAGATGTGCGCGTTGATCCAGTCGGTGGTAAGGTCAAGGGCCGCCGTTTTCTTTTCAGCGCATCAGTAGCGTAGGATTGAACTGATTTTTCCTCCGACTCAATCCCGTGAGATTTGGCTGAGGCGTCAAACAGCGGACTCCAAGGACAGCCTGTGCTCCTCAGTTTAATATCCCCGAGCCGGAAAACCATCTAAGCCTAGAGCAAAAAATCAACTTCAAAAATTTTTGTTCGTGGACCCCGGGGAGAAGTGGAGGGGCGTGGATTGCGGATATTTAAATGCCGTACCCCCGGCCGTGGTGGGAGGCGCAAAACCGAAACCGTTTCGGTGTTTGCGGGAATTCATGGGTGAAACGCAGGATGATTCGGGACGCGCGCCGACAAACCGGGATGGGGCGGATGTTTCATGCGCATGACCCTGTCTCATCAAATAAGCGCCGCTCGGCTCAAGTCCGGGTCTCTCTCTCTTTTTTGCGCCGCTCATTTTCCATTGCGGCAAAGCCGACCAGCTCAACTGGCGGGCGATCGGGAAACTGCGCCACCAAATGAAGGTTACCACCCATGCCTTTGACACAGTTGCGCAGGGTGGAGATCAGCAAATCGGTGCGCTGTTCAAGCTTGGAAACGCCTTCCTGCCCGATACGCAGGGACTTGGCGAGCTTTTGCTGCGTGAGCTTGCGCGCGCGACGAAGCTGGCGAAGTGTCATCTCTTCGGTGATCAGCGCTGCGGCGCGTTTCTCCACTCGCTTTCGTTGCGCGGGCGTCAAGTTGTTGATGATGTCATCGACGTTTCTTGGCATGGCTATTTCCTTTCTTTTTTCAGCCGGCCAAGATGAGCATCGAACCGCTCATCGGCCTTGATAATGAGCTGGCGGTAAAATCGTTTCGAGCTTACCCCGGCCTTGTCGCCCGCCACGAGTAAAATCGCCCTACGCTTGGGATCGAAAGCAAAGGCAACTCTCCATTCGCCGTCCGCCGCGGCGAAACGCAGTTCCTTCATGTTCTTATGGCGAGAACCATTGAGAGTATCCACGCGCGGCCTTCCAAGCTGTGGGCCGAACTGCCGGAGGAGGCGAGCTAGAGCAAGAATTTCTTCCCGCACCTCTTCGTGGAGGGCATGGAACTCGGGCTCAAACTCGTCGCCAATCTCAACAGCCCATCCCACGCATTGCATTATGCCTTGCAGTGCATATACAGTCAAGGGCATATACTGTACGTCTGGGCGCCGGCGTCAAGGGCGCTATCGCTCCCGGCGGACCAGTACCCATGGGGGGTATAGTCGGAAATCCGCTGTGCTACAATCGCGCGCCGTGATCGACAAGCGGGGCCTTTGGGCGGCGGTCTTGACGCGGGCCGTTAAGGATAAGGGAAAAGCCTCCCCCAGCGTGGCCACGCTTCCCGTCACACCACGCCCGTAACGCAACACCCGCCCCGCCGTTGAGACCGTCGCGACGGCGCCCCCTTCTCGCCCGGCGCTCTCCAGACCTCTAGCCTCCCACTCTTTCCCCGCGCCCTTGCGTTCCGCTCCACTCACCGGGCTTCGCTTCTCTCCACGTCAGGGCCACGACTGTTTATTGATCTCCTACCCGCCCTCGCGCGGAAGACTCTCTTCGCTATGCTTCGAGAGACTTCCGCGCCCCGTTCGTCCACACGGACTCCCACTCAGACAATTCACGGACAGCGGTTGAAAAGTCCTTGTGAAGCATTGGGTTAGAACAGACCATTGGATGTGCAATCTATTGGAACGGCGCCCGTTGGGTGATAAAATTCGTAATGTGAAAACCAGCACATATGTTACCGCACTAAGTTGTGGCCTCAGCGCCGTCATCTTTCACGAATTGATCGCGCCGTTGCACCAACTCGACTCAGAACTGACGAGACTTATACTGCCTCGCGAAGTCCCGTTCGCGGACCATGAGCATCGCGACGCGCAGCAAAGATCGCCCCAGCGGTCTCTGCCGACGATAATCGCGACCGGCACCACGGTATCGAGCTTACAGGCTTCTTCAGTTTTCTACGTCAACTCTACGCCGTTCATGTTTCGGCGCTGAGTTTGTCCGCCTTCTGCCCGTGTACCCTAAACAACAAACCCCAAGAACTACCGTTTACGGCAGCGCTCGGGGCTTGTTTTTGTTGGGCTTTGGCGGGCGTTTCAGGTGCTAGTCACGGTCGATTTTCGAATCGCACTCTAGAGGCCGTGGGTTCGACTCCCATCGGCTCCACCATTCGACTCGCGGGGGAAACGCCTATCGACGTTTTCCCCGCTTGCTCATGGCAGGCCAATAAGGTTTCCGAATCGTTCTCCATTGCGAGTCGAATGGTGCCCCGAGCGAGCCACGGAGCGAGTCGAGGGGCAGTTTACTTTTTCTAGACGACGATAGGGCGGGTGATTTACCCGCCCCTTTTTTTTGCCATTGACATCGGCCATCGGCTGTGGAAATAGGACAGTCATTGGGTCGTAGTCAACCGCGCTGCATCGGGAGGAACGGATGACGAATTGGCTTTGGATCGGCTCGTCGGCTTTTCTCTGCCTCCAGTGGATCGTTATACATCTGTCTGGAATACATCCTTCACCAAGCGCTGGCGATCGCGCTGCTCGCGTTGATCGCCGTGCTGCCGGAGTATGCCGTGGACATGTATTTCGCTTGGCAAGCCGGCAAAGACCCGCAGTACACATCCTACGCCACGGCCAACATGACGGGCGCGAATCGCTTGCTGATCGGTGTGGGCTGGGCGGCCGTGGTGGTTACCTTTTGGTTGAAAACCGGTAAGAGAGCCATCGACCTGGAACCTCAGCACAAGATCGAAATCTTGTTCCTTGGATTAGCGACCGTTTATTCGTTTATCATACCGTTCAAAGGGCAGCTCGATCTCCTCGATGCGGCGGTATTCATCGGCATCTTTGTTTTTTATATGCGCGCCGCGTCGCGCGCCGCTCATGTCGAGCCGGAGCTCGAGGGCCCCGCCGAGATGATTGTCCACTGGGGTGAAGGGCCACGGCGGCTCACCACGGTGGTATTTTTTCTCTTTTCCGGATTCACGATTTTCATCGCCGCCGAGCCCTTCGCCGAGGGACTGCTGGCTACCGGCCGCACTTTCGGGATTGAGGAGTTTATTCTCGTTCAGTGGTTGGCGCCATTGGCCTCCGAGTCGCCTGAGTTTATCGTCGCAATCTTGTTCGCGCTGCGGCGGCAACCGGGGACAAGCATGGGCGCCCTGCTGTCGTCGAAGGTCAATCAATGGACGCTTCTGGTTGGCATGCTCCCCGTCGTCTATGCGGTCTCGGCGGGGAAAATCGGACCCATGGTGATGGATGATCGGCAGATGGAAGAGCTGCTGCTCACCGCGGCGCAATCGCTCTTTGCCGTGGCCGTGCTGGCGAATCTTTCTTTCTCGCTGAGTGAGGCCCTATTGATCTTCGTGCTGTTTGCCGCACAACTCCTGATACCTGACCCGCGCTTTCGCTATTACTTCTCCTACCTCTATATAGTGCTCACCATTGGTCTAATCATCGTTAAACGCGACAGCCGCGATTCGGTGCTCGGGCTTTTCCAACGGGAGAGCAGCCCGCAAGCGGCGCCCGAAGAGTGAGGGGTAGCTCTGGCGGATTGGAAAAGCTCCAATCATCACTCATGAGAGTCCAGTTGGATGAGTTTGAGTTCTCTGGCTTTACTGCGGAATCTGGGACTGCGGCGAGTCGTGCAACTCGTTGCCCACCTGCCTAGATTCGTCAAATTATTTTCCCGGTTGGCTAAGGATTCCCGGGTGGCGTTGGGCCCCAAACTGTTGCTGGCGGGGATATTGGCTTATTTGATTTTCCCCACCGATCTGTTGCCGGACTTCCTCGTCGGCCTGGGGCAAGTGGACGATTTGCTGGTCCTATTCCTCGGGCTTAAACTTTTCTTGCGGCTTTGTCCGAAGGCGGTCGTGCAGGAGCATGTGCGCACGCTCGCCGCGGCGAAATGAGACTCGCGTGTAGGACCAAGGCAGATTTGCGCATGGATGTGGTTGCCCACGGCCTTTGGGGCGGAGCGTTTTTTTACTCTCAGGGCCGTAAAAAGCTTTTGGCTGGTTTTGTTGTCGGAATGGCCCCCGACCTGCTCTCCTTCGGTGCCTTTCACGTTACGCGGCCGGGGTGGATTGTCGGCCGATTGGCCGGCGAGATTTCCGGTCCGCCGCCGTTCGCGCTACTGCCGGCTTATGTTTTTTACGCGTATAACGTCACGCATAGTCTCGTCGTATGGTCGGCGGTATTTTTTCTGCTATGGCGCCTGCGGAAGCGTCCCGTATGGCTCTTGGGAGCCTGGGCGCTGCACATCCTGTGCGACATCCCCACCCACGGAACCGACTATTTCCCGACGCCCTTCCTGTGGCCATTTCCGACGCCGTTCGTCGATGGCGTGTCGTGGGCGACGCCGGAGTTTCTGGCGGGGAACTATCTTTGCCTCGTCTTGGTATACGGCGGGCTAATTTTTTACCAACGCAGGCGAACGGGATTGCTTAAAGTAAAGGAGGGAAAGAGCCGGGTTTAATGTTTCACGGCGGCTTTCTCTTCCTTGATGTTTTCGTGAATCAGCCGCGGGACGCCGCCGCAGTTGAAACAACGGGGCGGTTCGTGTTTCGTCTCGCCCTCGGGATAGCGCATGAAACGCTTGTAGAAAGGTTTCTCGGTGCCGACATAGTCGTCGTAGTAGAAGGCCAGCTTGCCGCACTCGCTGCAGTGTAAATATTTCGCCACGGGTTTCTCCTTGAACGCCAGTCCCCGAACATACAGGTGACCGCTTGAAAGAATACTCGTGAACCGCAGCGAGATCAATAACTGCCGGTCGGGGGAGTTGAGAATTTTGCGATTTTGTTGCATGGGTTACTAGACCCTCTTGGGTTACGGAGCGCATAGCCCTTCGCAGCGGGGGTTTAATATCCTCATCAGTAATATTTTCTCAAGGAGGAATGGAGTATGGCGATCAGACTGTTTCAATCTCAGGCGTCGATGTTTTGCGAAAAGGCGCGAATCGTTTTCGCGATGAAACAAGTGCCCTATGACATTGTCGATGTGCGCGCCGACGATCGCAAGTCGCTGATCGAGTACACCGGTCAAAGAAAGGTGCCGTCGATGGATTACAACGGCAAGTGCGTGATCGATTCCACGGTCATCTCGGCGCTTCTCGAAAAGGACTATCCGGCCAACAGCGTCTATCCGGACGGCGCCGCCGCCAAAGGGCTTTGCTTGGCCCTGGAAGATTGGTCGGATGAAGTTCTGATCCACGCCAACCACCACATTCGCCGGGCGGAAACGCCGGATGCGCGCAAGAAGGCCGAAGAGGAGTGGGCGGCTCATTTTAATACTTTGGAGCAAATGTATTCGGGCAAGAAATTCATCTTCGATCGGATGACCATCGCCGACATCGCGATTTTTTCTCAGCTCCATTATCTCTATACGATCGTGAAGTACGAAATCCCGGCTAACTACAAAAACGTTCTCGCGTTCATGGAAAACATGCGCCAGACGTTGAAGCTGAATTCACTCTCCGACAGTTTCACGGCCAGGTCCCTTTAGGGTTCGGCTGATGCAAAGGGAAGTCATCATTCCCCGTTTGGGTTCAAGCGACGAGAGCGATGAGGTGCGCATTCTCCGCTGGCTGAAGGAACCGGGGGCGCAGGTCACGAAAGGCGATGGGTTGCTGGAGGTGGAAACCGACAAGGTCAACGTCGAGATCGAAGCGCCCGACGACGGCCGGCTGATGGAAATCAAGGCGCAAGCCGGTGATACGGTGAAATTCAGCGCGGTTGTCGCTATCATTGAGAAGGGGGGATGAGACGGAGGAGCGCTTTTCAAACCTGCTGTTTCGCACCAGTCTTGCCGGCTGTGCGCTCGGGATTGTCGCGACCGTCTATTTCCTTGCCGGACTGGCGGGCTTGGTCGGCAATTTATGGCTGAATGCCCTCGTTGTCGCCGCGCTCGCCGTCGGGACGTTTTTTTTCTTCCACGCCTTTTTTGCGAATCTGCGCGAGACGAATTGGCTCGGGCGCGCACTCGCTGTAGCAATCATTGGCATCATCGGTATCGAAATCATTCTCAGTCTCGTGCCGCCCACGGCGCGAGACGAGCTCACCCACCACTTGGCAATCCCAAAACTCTACGCTCGCGCCGGGCGCATCGTCGAAGTCCCCATCGCGCCCTATGCCTACTTCCCGATGCTCCTCGACATGCTCTATACGCCGTGGCTCCTGTGGGGCGCCGATTCGGTGCCCAAACTTGTTCATGCCTTGTTCGGTTACTTTACGGGACTTTCCCTTTTTGCCTACTTGTCGCGCCGGATGAACGCCGTTTACGGCCTGCTGGGTTTCTTGTTTTTTATTTCAATCCCCACCGTCCTGCGGCTGAGCCACTGGGCTTACGTCGACCTCGGCGTCACTTATTATTCGACCGCGTCGCTATTGTGTCTGCTGCGCTGGCGCGAAGAGAAAGATTCGAGATCTTGGTTGCTGCTTGCGGCCGTTTCGGCCGGATTCGCCGCAGCCACCAAACCAAACGGGTTCGTGGCCGCTTCAATGTTGTCCTTCTTGTTTCTTTTCATATCGGTCCAAGAACGGCAGCGTGGACTGGCAAAGATCGCGGCTGAATGGGGACTGTTCGTCGCGGTGGGCGCGTTGCCGTGCTTGCCGTGGCTCGCCAAGAATTGGCTCCAGACCGGCAATCCTTTCTTCCCGCTGATGGCCGGTTTTTTCCCCGGCAGCGGCGTTGCCGAAGGGGACGGGTCGGTCGGTTTTGCCGGGCTGGATATTTTCGCCAAGCGCGCCTTGCTATACGGGGAGAATTGGTGGCAGATCGCCGCGCTGCCGCTGCGCTTGTTTTTCGCCGGCCGGGATGACGATCCGCAGCATTTCGACGGAGTTCTAAGTCCGCTGTTGATTTTGCTTTTGCCCTGGGTCTTCAAAGGTAAATGGCTAAGCGAAAAAAGACTCCTGCTAGGTTTCGCGCTGTTATATCTTGCCAACGCGCTGTTTCTCGTCGACATGCGTGTGCGTTACGTTCTTGCGATTGCCCCGCCCTTGGCGGCGTTGGCGGTTTATGGCGTGTTCAACGTCTATCTGAGCATCAAGCGGCCGGTTTATCTTCTTGTCGGATTGCTTCTGTTCGCTGGTGTCCACGGGTATTATCTCTGGGGTTATTTTGCCGGAATCGCACCTCTGGCCTACCTGACCGGAGTAGAAAGCCGGGAAAGCTATCTCGCCCGCGTTTTGGCCGATTACCCCGCGTTCCAATATGTCAATCGCAATCTGCCTCCGACCGCGAATATCTATCTTCTCTTTATGGGACGAAGAGCGTATTATTGCGAGCGTGACTATTTTCACGACGGCGGCGAGCTTCCGGGCTTTCTGATGGGCGCCGTCCGCGCGGCGAAAAATCCGGCGGATATTCACCGTCAGTTGACAAAGAAGCGCCTGACTCATCTCTTGGTCAGAGAGGAGCTGCTGGTAAGATTCCTGCGCGATAATCTGTCGCCGGCAGAGCTTTCGATCTGGGACGGTTTCGCATCCGGCCATCTTCAAGGCCTGTTTCACAGTAACGGCTACTCGGTTGTTCAAATCCATGGCTAATGCTCCCGACATCTCGATCGTGATTCCCGTCTTCAACGAGGCGGAGAATCTCCCGGCGCTGCTCGGCAAGGTCCGCGCTTTGGGCTTGTCCGAGGTGGAGATCATCGTCGTCGATGACGGCTCCGCCGATGGCAGCCCCGAGATTGCGCTGAACGCGGGCGCGAACGTGATTCGCCACCCCTATAACATCGGCAACGGCGCGGCGATCAAAAACGGCATCAGGGCCGCGCGGGGCCGGCTGATTCTCTTGATGGACGGCGATGGCCAGCATCAACCTGAAGACATTCCCAAGCTCATCGCCGAATCGGCGAATTATCATATGGTCGTCGGCGCCCGCGGGACCGGATCGAAGCTGCGGTTTCACCGCTACGCGGCCAACCTCCTTTATAATCGGCTCGCCTCTTACGTGGCGAAGTTCAAAGTCCAGGATCTCACCTCGGGCCTGCGCCTGCTCTCGCGGCGGGACGCGCTACGATTCATCGATCTCTTGCCCAACACTTTCTCGTATCCGACGACGTTGACGCTCGCCTTCCTGCGTTCCGGGCTAACGGTCAAATATGTGCCGATCCAATCGCTCTATCGCAGCGGGCAGAGCAAAATCAGCCTGATCGGCGACGGCATCCGTTTTCTTCTGATCATTACGAAGATCGCCACGTTGTTCTCGCCGTTGCGCGTTTTTTTACCGGTGAGCCTGTTCTTTTTCCTCTGTGGTCTTGGCAACTACGCCTATACCTACTTCACCCAGGGACGCTTCACCAACATGTCGGTCTTCCTGCTGACCACCTCGGTGATCGTCTTCATGCTCGGCCTGATCTCCGAACAGATCGCGCTCTTGCGCATGGAGCGGCAGCCGTCTCCGCCGCGAGAAATGATTGACAGCGACCCATGACGGCGTTTGGATGATCTCGGCGCGGATAACGTCGGCGCGAGTTTCCCTTGTGAAATTTTGAGGCCTTGGAAAAAAGCACATACGAAGTCGCGGCGCTGAGCGGCCTGGCCGCCTCGGTCAGCGTCGTTTTGGCGGCGGCGACGCCTTGGGGCCTGGGATTGAGTCCGGACTCCGTGGTGTACATCGGCGCGGCCCGGAGCCTGGCGCAGGGCCTGGGCTTTAGCCTGCCCACGGATTCGGCGGCCATGGCGCCGGTGGTGCACTATCCGCCTCTGTATCCGGCATTACTGGCCATGGCGAGTTTCAGCGGGTTGAATGTGATCGCCGCCGCCAAATGGCTTAACGTCTTCCTCTTGTGCGCCAACGTCTTTCTGGCGGGCATCATCGGCTACCGCGCCAGCGGCTTATTCCCTCTTGCCATTCTCACCGCAGGCCTGGTCGCCACCGCGTTTCCCATGGCGCTGGTGCATTCTATGGTCTGGTCTGAGCCGCTTTTTATGGTTTGCCAATCCGCGGCCCTGCTTTTTTTGCTCTCTTATTTTCGTGAGCGCGCGTGCCGCAGTTTGATCGCCGCGGCGGTTGCAACCGCTTTAAGCATCCTCGGCCGCTACGTCGGAGTCAGCTTGGTGATAAGCGGCGCGGCCGCGATCCTGTGGCTCGGTGCGGAGCGTTGGAAGAAAAAATTTCTCGACGTCGGGATCTTCCTCGCCGTGAGTTCACTTCCGATCGGCTTGTGGGCGGCTCGCAACCGATGGGTCGCCGGCACTTCTACCAATCGGAAGATCGGTTTTCATCCGGCCGGCCTCGGTGAATTAAGCGCCGCCGTCGATGCCATCGGGGCTTGGTTCTCGGCCTTTTGGAATTCACCGACTAATATACAGCTTGTTTCCGTCTGCGTCGTAGTCGTTGGCGGTTTGGCGCTCGGAGTTTCCCGGCGGTGGCTGGAGACCAATGATGCGCCCGCTAACGTGCCCGGGATCAAGATGGTTTCGTTTCTGATGGCGTTGGTGGCCGTGACCTACCTTGCGTTGCTGTTTCTCACGATATCCCTTTTCGATGCCCAGACTCCGGTGGATTCGCGGCTGCTCGCTCCTGGTTACGTCCCGTCGCTGCTCTTCGTCGTTTCGGCATGGACTTTATCTGCTCAGCGCGGGCCGGAGCACGGGCGCTTCCGGTTTGTCGCGCCGGCGATCGGCCTCTTGGTCATCGGTCTGCAATTGCCCGCGACGTTGACTTGGCTGCAACAGCACTACCGGCAAGGCATTGGCTACAGCAGCCGGGAATGGCAGGAGTCGGAAACGATCAAGCAACTGGCTACGCGGATGCCTGCGGCCGTCATCTATTCGAATGCGCCCGATGTCATTTACGCGCTCCTGGGCCGTCCCGCACGGATGATTCCACGCAGGACAATGACGGCCTCGAATCTGCCCAACCCGAACTTTCACGCGGAGCTTGAGCAAATGAACCGGACACTGCAAGCTGCGAACGGAGTGATCGTCTTCTTTGACCGGGTCAATTGGCGCAAGTATCTGCCGTCGGCCACGGAACTCGAAAGTTCGCTTCGCTTGCGCTTGGTGACTAAGACCAATGACGGCGCTGTTTATCAGGCTCGCTGAAATCACATGGGGCGGCGCGTGGCACAGGCATTGGCATTAACCATCTGGCCGCTCCCATGGCAGTATCAGGTTTATCACCTCTGCGTTCTGAAGCATTGAGGGTTTGATGGGCATACTGGTTATCACCTGGAACTATCCGCCGCGGCGTGGCGGCATCGAGCATCTTGTCAGTCACATCGTCGCGGGTCTCAGAAAGCGGCATGGGGTGCGGGTTGTGACGGCTTACCATCATAGTTCCGAATTCACGGAGATGGATGTCGTTCGCACGCCCTGCCCCGGCTTGATTCCCTTCGCGCTCTTTGTACTTTGGCGCGGCATGCTTTCGCTGCGTGGGAAACCAGAAACATCCCTCGTCTTCGGCGGCAGCGCCCTTGTGGCGCCACTGGTTCTGATCTTGGCGCGACTCTTTGGCCGGCGCGCGGTCGTGCAGGTTCACGGCCTGGATATCGTGTATCGCAGTCCTTTGTATCAGCTAATGTGCGTCCGATGGCTCAAGCGTTGCGACCGAGTCATCGCCAACAGCGCGTACACGGCAACGCTGGCTGAATCGAGAGGGGTATCGCCAGCCCGGATCTCCGTCATTCCTCCCGGGGTAGCGCCGGAGCGCTTCACCGCGCCGGTGGACGTGGAGGCGACTAAGAGATTCTATGGTTTGGAAGGCAGGCAAGTCATCCTCTTTGTCGGGCGGCTAGCGCGACGCAAGGGGGTCAAGGAATTCATCCATGAATCGTTGCCCGAGATCGTTGCGGCCGTTCCCCAGGCATGTTTCGTGATCGTCGGCGCCAATCCCACGGAATCGCTCACTCATCGCGATGATATGGTCACCGAAATCGCTGCCGCGGCGTCGCGGCTCGGTTTGGAGCGCCATGTAATGTTGCTCGGCTCATTGAGTGACGAAGACGTTGTGAAGCTTTACCAAGCTTGCGACCTTGTCGTGCTGCCTGCTCTGGCGACGCCGGATGACGTTGAAGGTTTCGGTATCGTTCTCTTGGAGGCTGCCGCAGCGGGGAAGCCGGTTGTCGCCACGCGCGTCGGCGGCATTCCAGACGCTGTGGAGGACGGCAAGAGCGGTATCTTGGTTGAGGCCGGCGACTATGTGGCCTTGGCACAGGCAACGGTCGATCTTCTGAGTGACAAACAGAAAAGTCTCACCATGGGAACCCACGCGCGGCAGCGGCTCCTCGATCATTTCACCTGGGGGAAAACTTTGCCTTTGTATGAACGCGCCTTGGAGCGGTGAGATCGTGGCCGCTGGAAGATTGCGGGCGCGACAGGATCAGTTGTCGAGCGGGAGAGGATTTCCGTGGACCACTTGCTCGAAAAAATCCGCCAGTTGCCGCGCCGAGTCCGCCCATGAAGGCGTGAGCACGTCCACGACGGTTCTCGCGGCCAGTTGACGTTCGATGGCCTGGGCCAAGCTCTTTGGATTCTCCGGCTCATACAGACATTGGGGATATGCAGCGAGCAGCTCGTTCATCGATCCCACGGCCGCCGCAACGAGCGGCACGCGGCAAGCCAGGATCTCGTAGGCTTTCTGCGGGAAGCTGTAGCGGCCAAAGGCAGAGTCGCGATTGCAAACGACAGCGACGTCTAAAGCGCTAAATAACGCCGGGACCTCCTCCAATGCCAAAATACCCAAGTCGTGGGCCGGCGATCGCTAGGTGCAGATTGTCGTCTTTAGCCGCCAGGATTTCGAATCCCTCGAACAGGGCATCGATCCCGCGATTGGCGTACAAGGCGCCGGCCGTTCCGATAATTTTTGCGTCGACGGGAAGTCCGAGCCGTTGTCTACACGCGGTTCGATCTCGATGATAAAAAAGGTCCGGCCGAACCGCGTTTTGTAACACGGTCAAGGGACCGTCCCGTCGATAGCTTCCGACAACCAGATCAGCCAACCTTCGGCTCACGCAGGTGACGCCGTCTGCTGCCCTCACCGCCCGTTTAAAAAGAGGCCGGACTCCAGGGAGCTGGGTTGCTTTAAAGCTTTCGAAATTATCGTACAAATCGACGACGCATTTTGTGCGACAGATTCTTGCCAGCCGTGCTCCAAAAATAGCGTGAAAGCTGTCTGAACAGGCCCAGATCAAGTCAGGTCTCATCTCTCTAGTGAGCCGGCTTGCTTGTACAACGTATTTCACCAGGCCCGAAACCGCGAATCTTCCAAGGTTGACTGAATGCCAAACAACGCACGAACCGCGGTCATAATAATCCGCAAAGACACCTTCCTGTCTTTGGCGGTAACTAAAACAGATCCCGGCGACCCGGTGGCCTAATTTGGCGAGTTCAAGCGGCAGCTCGCGCAAACGGCCAAAGCGGTCGTCGAGCAAATCCTTTCCTGAGTACTGCCGCTTAGCCAAGACAAGAATTTTTAACTTCGAGTTAGTCGACGCATCCATTTCTTTCCCAGCCATACAAGCATGCTCGGTGGAATGAGCCATCTTGCGATCACCAATGCGAACATTCTCATGTAGTCATAGATCCAAGTCTTGCAAAAATACCAGAAACTTCGCCGGTGGCGCCAAAGAAAACGGGTTTTTCGGGTGAGTTGGAACACGGATCTCCTGGATAACAATAGACGCGCGACGCCTAGCGGCCCTAATCGGCGGTCGTATGGATTGAGACCGGTCTTTTCCCGGTCATTGAGTACGACCGCCTCCAGAGCGACGTGCAAGTGATAACCCGCTTTGACTGCCCGCAGTGAGAGATCATCATCGGCAAAAAGTGCAGGAAAAGCCTTTTCATCGAAGAGGCCCACGGCGTCGAACACGGCCATCGGAAAAAGAGTGCACATGCCGTGCAATAAGTCTACTTCGCGTAACCCTTTGCCGAGAACGGATAAAGGCTCGTTGTGGTCGAGATAAAAAAATCGGTCACTTTTTTTCGCCCGTTTACGTCCGGCGAAGAAGACTGTATTCGGCCGATCGAGATAGCAACAGACGGCGGCTACGATGCTGTTGGGAAATACGCGAGTTCCTTCGGCCAAGGCATCGAAAAGCCTAGCCGTGGCGATATTGTCGTCATTGTAAGCAAGGACGTGACTGCAACCGAGCTCTCTGGCTTTCACGACGCCGAGATTAGTCGCGGCCGCCCACCACATCGAGGAAGTTCCCTCCAGTAACACTACTTGAGGAAAATGTTTCCTAACGGCTTCTCTAGTTCCATCGGAAGAGCCGGAGTCGACGACGATTACACAATGATGGGCAGGCAAGACGTCAAAGAGACTCTTAAGGGCAGAAAGCAGAGTTGTTCGACGATTAAAAGTTGGTACGACAACAGCAGTGGTCACAGAGTGACTCATACTAACACAACCCAAGGCGCCCCTAAAGGCCGAAAATTGTTGCGGAGCGAATCGGCGGGATGTCTAGCAGGTTGCTGCAAAACCTCCGTTCACGTTTCGATCAGGCTCAGGGCGAACGGAG
>JACPFE010000533.1 GCA_016183145.1 Deltaproteobacteria bacterium
CGCGAGCGCGTCGCGAACACCGGCGAAGGGCTACCGGCGATCGCCAGGATGGGCCATCACCCCGCCGCCTGCATGGGCGCGCTCACCCGCGTGCCCATCGATGTCGACGAATATTCCGTCATCGGCGGCGCGCTGGGCGAGCCGCTGCGCCTCGCGCCGTCGGAAACCTGGGGCGAGAAATTTCTCGTGCCGGCGGACGCCGAGATCGTCATCGAAGGGATCATCCCGCCCAAGGAGCGCGGGCGCCACGGCCTGCGAGCCGATTTCGCGCGCTACTATTCGCCGGAGACGCTCCGGCCGGTGATGGAAGTGAAGGCGATCACCCACCGGCGCGACGCGATGTATCACGATATTCATCTCGGCGGGCGCGATCAGGATCACTTGGGCGGCATTCCACTCGAAGGCTCGCTTTACCGCGCCGTGAAACAGGCGGTGCCGACGGTCAAGAACGTTCATCTGCCCTCGTCGGGCTGCAGCCGCTTTCACGCCTACGTGCAGATCAAAAAAACCGCCGCCGGCCAGGGGCGTGAAGCGATCGTCGCTGCGCTCAGCGTCGACCGGCGCGTGAAACATGTCGTGGTTGTGGACGATGATATCAATATCTTCGACGACACCGAGGTGCTCTGGGCGATCGCCACGCGCAGCCGCTGGGACCGCGACATGATCGTCATTCCGAACATGATTTGCACGACGCGCGATCCTACGGCCTACGCCGGCAGCCCGGGGGACTTGAGCTATCACGCTTACACTGTGGCCAAAGGTGGCATCGACGCGACCATGCCGGCGCCGCCCGAACCCTTCGAGATCCGGATCAAGGTGCCCGACGAAGTGATGAACAAAGTCCAACTGCAAAACTATGTCGCCGGTGATTTGCTGTCGAAGATTCCGCTCGATGGCTGAGGAGGAGATGAGAATGGCCAGCTCCATGAGAGTCGTCTGTCCGGGGTGCGACGAGGAATTTCTCGTCTCGCCGCAGTTCGAGCGCATGAAAATCCCGGCGAAGTGTCCGTTCTGCGAAAAAGAGTTTTCCATCGAGCAAGCGAAGAAGGTCGTGCGCCCGAGTCCGATTCTGCTGGTGAAATGAGGCGGGGAAAAGTCATGGCCAAACCGGCGCTCAAAGCAAAAACTCACCCCCACTTTCGCGATCTCAGAGATTTTATCGATCTGCTGGAGGAGACGGGAAACCTTTACCGCATCGGCGACAGGATCGACAAGAACAGCGAGCTGATGCCCTTGGTGCGGTGGCAGTACCAAGGGTTGCCCGACGGCCAACGAAAAGCTTTTCTGTTCGAACCTTTACCGCATCGGCGACAGGATCGACAAGAACAGCGAGCTGATGCCGCTGGTGCGCTGGCAGTATCAGGGATTGCCCGATGGCCAACGAAAAGCTTTTCTGTTCGAAAACGTTACCGATCCCCAAGGGAGAGATTACGACTGCCGCGTCGCGGTGGGCGCGCTCGGCGCTTCGCGCGAGATTTACAAAATGGCACTGGGCGTTGCCGAGGACAACCATGCGGGAGCGGTGGCGGAACGGTGGAATCACGCCCTCAGCCGTCCGATCCCGCCGCGCATCGTCAAAAGCGGGCCGGTCAAAGAGGTCATTCTCAAGGGAAGAGCCGTCTCTCGCCCCGACGGTGGCGTCCTTCGGTTTCCCGTGCCGATCAGCAACCCCGGCTTCGACGGCGGGCCGTTTCTAACCGCGCCCTACGTCGTGACCAAAGATCCCGAGACCGGCGTCGCCAACGTCGGCACCTATCGCTGCATGATCAAGGGACCGGACAAGCTGGGCGTCAGCGTTTCGCCGGCGCAGCATATCGGCATTCATTTTCATAAGTGCAAGGAGAAAAAGGTTCCCTTGCAGGCCGCCATCGTGCTCGGTTGCGCCCCGGCCATCG
The DNA here is from genome assembly GCA_016183145.1 of Deltaproteobacteria bacterium. Lineage (GTDB taxonomy): Bacteria > Desulfobacterota > Binatia > UBA9968 > UBA9968 > JACPFE01. The sequence continues at coordinate 1,896 of JACPFE010000533.1, forward strand.
GCTTGGCGAGCGTCGCCAAGGTCGGCTACGACCGCAATGAGTATGCCGTCGCGGGCGGCATTGCGGGAGAGGCGATCGCGCTGGTCAAGTGCGAAAGCGTCGATCTCGAAGTGCCCGCAAGAGCGGAGATCGTCATCGAGGGAGAAATCCCGACAGGCGTGATGGAACCCGAGGGCCCGTTCGGGGAGTTTACTGGCTACATGGGCGGGCAATTGATGAACGGAATTTTTCTGGTCAAGTGCATCACCCATAGAAAAGATCCGATCCTGCAAATGTTCACCGAGGGGGTGCCGAGCGAGAGCGGCGTCATGCGCAAGATGGGCTATGAGTCGACGCTCTACAAGCTCCTCAAATACGACTGCAACATCCCTTCCGTGCTCAACGTGACGCTGCACGAGTCGAGCGGCAGCCGAAAATTCGTCGTCATCCGCATGAAAAAAACTAACCCCGCTCAGCCCTGGCAGGCGCTCCAGGCGGCGGTGGCGCTGGACCCGAGTCATGGAAAAATTCTCGTCACGGTGGATGAGGATATCGATTCCGAAGACGCCGACTCGGTCAATTGGGCGTTGAGCTTCCGCATGCAGCCGCATCGGGACGTCAAGATCACGACGCATAAATTCGCCGGCCTCGATCCCTCGGCGGCGCCGCCCGGCTCGTCGCATACCGAGGCCCGCTTTCCATCGCCTTCCGGCTGCTCGGCGATCATGATCGACGCCACGCGTAAATGGCCCTATCCGCCGGTGGCCTTGCCGTCGAAAAAATATATGGAAGCGGCGCGCGGCAAATGGGAAAAACTCGGTCTGCCGCCGCTGAAACCGAAAATGCCCTGGTACGGCTACAGCCTGGGACATTGGGACGAGGAAGACGTGGAAAACGCCGAGTCGGCGCTGCGCGGCGATTATCAACAGGTGGCGGAGCGTTTGCAGAAGAAGGCAATCAAAATCTGAGGCCCGACGGGCTGCGCAAAGGGGGACGGCAGCGCCGTTTGAAAGGCTGAGCTGGAGCAAAAAAGCATCGCGCCGGACATGAATTGCGCTGGCGCGGCGAACGACGATTAAAGCGTTCGGCTCATAGCCGGACAGGGATATGAAGGAGAAGATTCGAAGATGAACGGAAAATCACAAACGCTGAACGGCGCCGTAACATTTGACAAGTTGTCGCTGTCGATGTTTCGGAATTTTCGCATGCCGTCGCTGTTGATGGCCAGTTTGCTACTGGTGGTCGGCTTTCTCGTGCTCACGCCGTTGGGCTTGATGATCCTCAATAGTTTTCAAACCGCGCGCCCAGGTCAGCCGATCCTTTGGGGCGTGGACGGTTGGATCAAAGCGTTTACCACTCCGGGCATCGTGAAAGCCATGACCAATACGTTCACGCTGGCGATCACCCGGCAGGCGATCGCCCTGGTGCTGGGCTGTTTCTTCGCCTGGTTAATTGCGCGCACCGACATTCCGATGAAGGGATTTCTGGAATTTTTCTTCTGGCTTTCCTTCTTTTTACCGGCGCTGCCCGAAGCGATGGGCTGGATTCTGCTTTTGGATCCGAAGTACGGATTGCTCAACCAGGGGCTCATGGGCCTCGGCATCGTGAGCCAACCGGTATTTAATATTTATTCTTTTTGGGGAATTGTCTGGGCGCATCTAGGCGGTAGCGTCAGCGTCAAGGTGATGCTGTTGACGCCGGCCTTCCGCAATCTGGACGCGGCCCTGGAAGAATCCTCGCGCATCTCGGGCGCGAGCGGTTGGCGTACCTTCTTCAACATCATCGTGCCGGTGATGATGCCGGCGATCCTGGTGACGACGATCCTCGGAATCATCCGCTCGCTGGAAGCCTTCGAGATCGAGCTTCTGCTCGGCACTCCCATTGGCCTTCAGGTCTATTCCACCAAGATTCATGAGCTGGTCACTTGGGAGCCGCCGCAGTTCGCGCCGGCGATGGCGCTGAGCACGATCTTTCTCGGCCTCCTGTTGCTCATGGTCGCCCTTCAGCGCCGCTATATCGGCAAGCGAATTTACACGACGCTCACCGGACGGGGGTTCAGCATCCGGCCGACGCACCTGGGGCGTTGGCGCATGCCCGCGTTCGCGCTGGTCTTGGCGTTCGCATTGTTCGTGACGTTGGTGCCGACGGCTTTACTCTTGACCGGCACCTTCATGAAGCTCTTCGGCTTTTTCAACATTGCCGAGCCGTGGACCCTGGAAAACTGGCGTGCGACGTTGAACGATCCGGTGCTGCTGCGCTCGCTGTGGAACACGCTCGCCATCGGCCTCGGGTCCGGCGTTATCGGGGTACTGTTTTATTCGCTGATCGCCTACGTCGTCGTCCGCACTCGGCACCGGGGGCGGTGGCTGCTCGATTTTCTTTCCTGGCTCCCCTGGTCGATTCCCGGTATTTTGCTTGGTATGGCTCTGCTCTGGACCTTTCTCCAGACAAAGATTTTTCTTCCGATCTACGGAACGATTTATCTTCTGATGGTCGCGATGGTGATCAAGAGCATGCCCTTCGGCACCCAGATGATCAAGAGCGTGCTGTTGCAACTCGGCAACGACCTGGAGGAAGCATCGAAGGTGTGCGGCGGCACCTGGCTCGATACTTTCCGCAGGGTGATCCTGCCGCTGACGATGCCGGCGCTTATCACGGTCGGTTTGGTCGGATTTATTTCCGCTGCGCGCGACCTTAGCACCGTGGTGCTTTTGGGTTCGGGCAAGTCCCGCACCCTATCTTTATTGATGCTCGATTTCGCCGCGGGCGCCGAATTCGAAAAGGCCACCTTTGTCGCTGTGCTCATTGTCGCCCTGGTCGTCGTCGCCGCGCTGTTCGCCCGGGCTCTCGGCGGGCAGATTGGTGTGAGGGAATGACGCCGGCAAAGATTTCCAACTCATCCTGGTAGATGATAGTCTGACCAGCAGGGAAAACCCTGCCCTTCGTGTTTTTTAGCGTCAGCAGCAAGGGCGGGAGATACTTTGGCGTCCGACTTCAGGATGGCTAACCCGCAAGTGATTTCTTTCGATACCAGGACTGAAGTGCAATCGTCGCAGCCGGTTGAAAGCGAAGGGAAGGACACCCAGCCATCATTCAATGAAGCGTTGCTTCCGCCCACGGCGACTTGTCCGCTCTGCCAATGCAGCGGCGCGACAAGAATTTTTTGCAGTCGCGATCGCGTGTCCCAGCGGCCGGCAATCTTTGGGCTTTACCGTTGCGCCGGCTGCGATGCGATTTTTATTCAACCTTGGCTTACCGATGCTGAGTTGGCGCAGTATTATCCGGAAAGCTATGGCAGGTTTCGTCACTCCCAGTCGTTAAACAAAAAATTGTACCGCGGTTGGCAACGTTTTGTGTTGGAAAACTACTACGGTTATCCAACACCTCGGGGTCGTGATTCGCCAATTGTTTACCGTTTTGCAGCGTGGCTCCTGTCGTTTTTCACAGCCAGGAGGATCATTCCCTACCGCGGCTCGGGAAGGATTCTCGACGTGGGCTGCGGCGGCGGCTCATATCTCTACCGTCTCAAGCAATGGGGATGGGAAACTTACGGAGTAGAACCCAGCGAGACCGGCGCCAGGCAGGCGCAGAGCTTGGGACTGGCAGTGCGTCACGGCGCGCTGGTTGACGCGCACTTCGAAAGTCAATTTTTTGATGTCATCCGACTCGATAACGTACTTGAACATCTCCGTGACCCCGTGCTGACGTTCCGCGAGATTCACCGAATTCTACAAGCCGATGGGATCGTTTACTTGATCGTTCCCAATACGCGCAGTTTGGTCTTTTGGTTGTTTCAAGAGAACTGGTACGCGCTGGACGCGCCCCGTCACGTGATTTCCTATTGCCCTAGAACACTGGAGGTTCTTTGCCAAACCGCGGGATTCAAAATCGCTCATATGAACTTTGCCTCTGGTCCCTTCAATTTTGTCAGGAGCGTGAAATATTTCTTCGAGGGGAAAGGAAAAAACTGGCCCCTGTGGATACGCAAGATCCGCTGGGATAGGAGCAAATTCATTCGGCGATCGCTGAAGCCGTTTTTTTTCATCATTGATACTGCCGGGTACGGTGATTTTCTACGCGTGACGCTGCGCAAGTAGGGCACTCGACGTCGATCAGAATTACGAATTGTCTAAGCTCCGCAACGAAATGCTGGATGAACCTACGTCAAAAATTGAAACAAGAGTATCACCTTTCAGGCATTTCATATCCGTACTCTTTACCCACCGCATGACGAGACGGTGACCACCAACGATTGTGTCTGTCTTGCCCCTTATCCAACGCTGCTCTGTTCAACGCACCACAGCAGCACTGACATGACCAAAGCCTTCCAATAGATAAGAAATAAAATTCTGTTCTCCCCGGTTTTGACATCAACGACACGCCCCCCTTTTCGCCGTTTAGCGAATAACTCTAACAAAAATTTCAACCCACAGGTGAGCGGCCCCGTTGGCATAAAGAATGCCTCTTAGGGCGAATTGCCACATATGCCAATGAGCGCTGCTCTCACAG
>JACPFE010000502.1 GCA_016183145.1 Deltaproteobacteria bacterium
AAGGAGTAAGGCGTGAGCCGTGAGGCAACAGGCATTAGGCAATAGGCAACAGTAAGAATTTTCGATCGCATTCAGTCCCTCGCCCGCTACGCGGGAGAGGGCGAGGGTGAGGGTAAGACTCCATGCACAAAAGAATTACTCGGCGAGCTTTTTGCTCGATGCTCTTGGCTCTTCCCTTTCCAGCCCAGGCGCAGCAGCCGAAGAAAGTTCCACTGATAGGGTATTTGTTAACGACTAGCGTTCCCACCATTGTTGGGCCTCAGATGGAGATATTTCGGCAGGCGCTGCGAGATCTCGGTTATATCGAGGGAAACAACATCCTGATTGAGTATCGTTATATTGAGGGACGACAGGACAGGGTTCCAAGTCTCATTGCCGAACTTGTTCAACTCAAGGTCGATGTTCTTATCGTTGGAACTCTAACATCGATCCGCGCAGCCAAGCAGGCGACCTCAACCATTCCCATTATTATGGTGACTAGCGGTGATCCAGTCGCGACCGGAATAGTCGATAGCTTGGCACGGCCGGGCGGAAATATCACCGGGCTCACATTACTTACCCGAGAACTAAACGGGAAACGGATTGAATTGCTCAAGGAGGCGGTACCAGGGATCTCACGCGTCGGAGTCCTTTGGGATCCGAGAGGACCAGGGCCGGCTATTGCTTTTAAAGAGTATGAGGCTGCGGCGGGCTCTCTAAAGATAAAACTTCAATCCCTCGAAGTACGGGACGCGAACCCTGATTTCGAAGGCGCATTTAAAGCTGCGGTCAAGGGGCGCGCGAGCGCTCTCATCGAGATTTCAAGTTCCGTATTCAATCGTCACGCGAGGCGGATCGCCGACTTTGCCATAAAGAACCGACTACCTTCAATGTGCGAGGCAAGTGAGTTCGTCGAGGCCGGCTGTCTGATGTCCTATTCATCCAGCCGTGCCGAGATTTTCCGACGCCTAGCGGTTTACGTCGACAAGATTCTTAAAGGCACCAAGCCGGCCGACATTCCCGTCGAGCAGCCGATGAGGTTCGAGCTGGTGGTGAACCTCAAGACAGCGAAACAGATCGGCGTGACTATTGACCCGAATCTGTTGGTGCGGGCGCAGAAGGTGATTCGGTAGGTGTGGGGCGGAAAACGCGAGTAAGCTTATGACCAAAGATCGGCGAGCGGAATGGAAAGACCGGGGAAGAGTGTCGGATTAAACAGCTCCGCGTTCTGGCCTTTGACGACGAGGTTATATTGGTCTCCGGCTAGCTCATAGGCTTCGACCGTCCGCGGCTAGCTTGTAGGCTTCGACTGTTTGTTGATCCGGATCTATGAGCCAGTAATGAGGTATCCCGTGTTTGGCGTAAATCTGGGCCTTGGTCTGGCGGTCGGTGCGGCGAGTTGTGGCTGAGAGGATTTCGATGACTAGAGTCGGTGGCCCTTCGATGGCCCGTTCTGTGACGATGCCGCGGCGATCGCTGCCGATGAAAACAAGATCCGGTTGGACGACGGTTGTCGGAGCAAGAATCACATCAGTCGGCGCTGCAAACACTTCGCCGAGTTGATTGGCAAGAACGTGTTGGAAAAGAGCAAAATGGAGGCGACTGGAAAACCTTTGATGTTTTACGTTCGGCGCCGGTGTCACGGATAGTTCCCCATCGTGGATCTCATAGCGGTTGCGGTCGTTGGGCAGTTCGCAGTAGTCCTCGTAGGTTAAGACGATCTTGCCCTGGGGAATGCTGTGAGCGGATATAGACGACATAAGATCTTGTCACAATGTCTTTTGGCTTTTCAGTACCTAGGTTGTCCCAACGCTAGGTTGATGTCAAGGACGATGCCGTACCGACCTCAGATGCCATATCTCCACGTACAATGGTTCAAGGTGCTCGTGCGGGCGCAGAAAGTCATCAGATGACAGTGCTGAGTAACGAGTGCTGAGTGGGGGGTGGGCCTCAGCACTCAGGACTCGTTACTCAGGACTCGCTAGGCAGTGCATGCCTGTTGTATTCGCCCTTGGCTTTCGGCCGTTTTTTCTGTTAGCCGGATTCCTCGCCATTGTCTTGGTGGCGGCGTGGGTGGTGGTCTTTGTCGGTGGGTTCGCCTTCGACACCTACTACGGACAACTTGGTTGGCACAGCCATGAAATGATTTTCGGCTATACCTCTGCGGTCGTCGCCGGGTTTCTGTTAACCGCGGTGATCAACTGGACGGAGCGGCCGACACCGACAGGCGGCTATTTGGCCGCGATGGCCGCGCTGTGGCTCGTCGGCAGAATCATGCCGTTGTTCCCCGAGACCCTTCCGGGCTGGCTGATCGCGCTCGTCGATCTTACGTTTTTGCCCGTAGTTGCCATCGGCATCGGCGTTCCGCTGGCGCATAAAGGTGAACAGCGGAATCTGGTTTTCCTTCTGCTCCTGTCCGGTCTGTTCATCGCCAACCTTCAGGTTCATCTCGATCTCTTGGGTTATGGACAGCAGCCCGCGGGAAGCGGGGTTTTCCTCGGACTTCATATCGTCATTTTGTTGATCGTGATCATGGGCGGACGGGTGATTCCGTTCTTCACCGAACGGGCACTGCAGGGCGTCGTGATCAAACGCTGGCCGGTCATCGAGTGGCTGGCGCCGATCAGCGCGCTTGCCTTTCTGTGCTCGGAGCTTTTTCGCGCCGACATGGTTGTAGTGGGAGCTTGCGCGGCGCTGGCCGCGATCGTGAACGGCATCCGCCTGGCAAGCTGGTACACGAATCGTTTTTGGCCCGTGCCGCTCCTGTGGGTGCTGCATCTTGGTTATGGCTGGATCGTCATGGGATTTTGTTTGGAAGCGGCGGCGGCTTTCCGGGCGATCCCGCCGCAGTCTACGACCCACGCATTCACCGCCGGCGCCATCGGCGTGCTGACCCTCGGCATGATGGCGCGCGTCGCTCTCGGTCATACCGCGAGGCCACTGAGGGTCGGGCCGGCCATGGCGGTTGCCTTCGCTCTGGTCAACCTCGCGGCGTTCCTGCGGGCTTTGCCGCCAATCTGGTACCCGCAATGGTTTTCCGAGTTCGTTATCTTGAGCGGAGCATTCTGGTGTATCGCATTTTCTATCTTCGTAGCCATCTATACGCCGATTCTCACGCAACCAAGAATCGACGGGCGGCCCGGCTAGGGGCTTGTGTAGATGTGATCGGCCGTTTTTATGCTTTCCAACTCTGGTGTCGATGTCGAAGGAGGAAGCGATGTTTGAGCGCAGATCGTTGGTCACTCGTATCCGCATTTTAATGTCCCTCTCGGAGATGGTTCAAATCCCGCGCCTTCAGGCAAGGAGAAAGTCGGTCATGCCCGCGCAGGCGGGCATCCAGTGTGGTGGTGGGAGGGAACACATCGAACCTGGATTCCCGCTTTCGCGGGAAAGACGGCAAAAGAATAGTCGACCTCGACTCGACTCTTTTAAAATCCCTCGGTTTTTAGCTGAGGGTTGTTCAATATTGGCCCTTTTCTGTGGAATTTCGCCCGGCGGCTCGGCGGTGCTCGGCGCTGAGAAACTCGTCGGGCTCCAGGCCGCGCCGAGCATTGCAATGGCGCTGCCTTGGTTCGCCGAGGAGGCGCGACTCTATCCGAAGTACGACCTCGACTTTCAATTGGTTTACATCGCTTCCTCCGGGATCGTGACGGCGGCGATGAGCGGGGGCAACGGTTCGGTCGCGTTGGCCGGTGGCGAGGGGCCGATCCGCGCTTTCCTTGGTGGCAACACGGATTTCGTTTTCATCGGCTCGGTCAAGAACGTTCTCACTCACAGCATCATGGGCAAGCCGGAAATCAAGCGGCCGGGGGATTTGAAAGGCAAAAAGATCGGCGTCGGTCGCATCGGCGGCAACTCGCATTATTTCACGCTGTACGGCATGCGCCAGAAAGGTCTCGATCCGTTACGCGACGCCAATTTGATTCAGACCGGCGGTGCTCCTGAAACTTTTCAGGCGTTGGCTTCCGGAGCCGTGGACGCCGCCTCCGTCACCACCCCGCAGGATACGCGCGCGGCGTTCCTGGGATTCAACTATGTGATCGACGGCAGGGAGCTCAAGCCGCCTTATATTGCCGTCGGGTTCGTTACACTGCGCTCGATCATCGCCAAGCGGCCTAAAGTAATCAGCCAGTTCATGCGCGCGATGGCGGAGTCATTCAAAATCATGGTCACGGACCGCGAGTTGGCCTATAAGATCATGGCCAAGAAGATCAATCTCACCGACCGGCGAGTTTTTGACGCGGCCTATAGCGCTGAGCTTAAGGTTCTGGAACCCAGGTTCGACATCAAAGCCGGTGCGATTCAGGCAACTCTTGATGAGATCGGCCGGACCGACCCGCGCGCGGCGAAAGTGTCGG
>JACPFE010000503.1 GCA_016183145.1 Deltaproteobacteria bacterium
CGCTTACTGCCGACTCCTACACACACCCCGACTCTCTCTCTAGTTAACCTCTATTGAAATCTCCGTAGTTGGATTTCTCACCGCAACTTTACCCTTATCCCATTTCGGCGCCCCGAGAATTATTCTCAGATTATTTGAAAATCCGTACGGCTCTAAAGGCATCCCCAACAAATTCTTATCCATCTTGCCGTTGCTGTTTTCATCATGAAAAGCCGCAACCCCATAATCCCCATAGGGCACGTCGTTGATCTTCCACACGACTGCTTGGCCGTCCACCTTAATCGTGGACGAATAGACGGGCTGTTCGCCGAGCCATGACTCGGACGAATTGAACACAGCGATTCTCACCTGCCCTTTTTCAGAGCGAAGCCCAGTGACCCTTAAAATGATAGCAGCCGGTCCACCCAACTGCGCCCGCGTTGGCGGGGAGATACCCACAACGACAGAAAATGAAATCACGCACGCAAGTGAGAATCTAAATCTGAGGCGACCAGGTGGCATTAATATCTCACCTTTGGGGGCAAACGAAGTCCGTCTTTCGCAATGAGGGACTTAACGCTAGACAGTCGAGACGTAGAGATCAGACGCCGAAACCGTACATTGAGATGCTGATTAGTGCGCGCGCTCCGAGATTGTTACTCTTTTGGTCGAGCAATAGAGAAACACCATTTGGCGAAGATAACGGCCGGCACGGGCGCAATCAAGACTTCCCACTTTTGTTGCCATAAAGCTCCAATTGTTAGCACGACGGCCAGACCAGCAAAGATAATACCTGCCACAGTCCATGCAGTCGGGGAAAACAAGCCACCACCAATCTTCGCGCCTCGGTTTAATAACAATCGGTAAGAGATCACAGCAAACAAGCAGCCTAAGGGTGCCATGATGGCCAATGTTACTATAATAATAGGATGTGTCGTCTCACTGCGCTCAATCACCTTATACAAGAGTACGGTAACAAGACCTAGCAGCGCCACACCAATGACCCCGCACACAAAACGAATCAGAATCTCTATCGCTCGACGCGCTTGTACAGACTCATTCATCGAGAGATTTGAACTGAGAAAACGGACTGGGAGTCTTTGAGTACATGGATTCATCGCTTCCGACTGTCGATCACTCGCCCGTCGGAGAGAATAAGCTGGACACCGCCGTCTCCCGTAAGAGACTGGGCCACGACCCGCGGTCCTTTGCCCCGGAGCGCGCCACAGATGCGCTCGTGTAAGTCTGCAAACGTAATCGACGCATAGTCCCGGCCTGAGAGGACCAGCAACGGGTTAACATACTCTTGAGGTGAACGGGGAGTGCCCTTGGCCGTGCCTCTGGTGACGAACACGACCGCTCGCATAAATTCGCTGTCCCCCTCGCTATCGACCGCTACTGGGGGCGGCAGAAACTCGGCATATAAATCCCCGTCCTCATAGCCAGACCCTGGGGTCGGTGTACCAATATGCCCCGGAACTCCTTGTGCGACTACTTCGACCCACTCGCAGCCGGCGTAGTGATCGCCAAATCGCGGAAACATCAGTGACCAAAGTGTGGCGTAGATGCTCATGATCCCATGGCCCCACAGCTACTGAGCTGGCGGGGCCTACCTAAAGATTAGCGTATACTTGGCAAGGATACGCAATTGCAACACCTGGAGCTAGTCTCTATTTTTCCTGCTGACGAATTTCAACAACTGCTTCCCCACGTTCGAGCATCAACTTTGCGTCCGGAAAGGTCGCGGAAAGAAGTGCCTTCATTCGATCATTCGACATGTTGCCGCAGGTAACCCAGATGACTTGGGGCGGAGGCCCCTTGCGTTCAACAAGTTGTTTAAAATCCTCATCCTTCGACATAACGACTGCGCGGGTATCACGCGCCTTTTGAAAGATTTCTGGATCTTCCGCGCTGCGCAGACCAAGATCGCGAACGTGGAGGGCTTCGACCCCGAATGTCTCTTTAATCCACCTCGCCAGTCGCGGGGAAAGCTGGGCGTCTATCCAGATGATCACGCGGCAAGTATCGGGTGGCTTACCCGTTGGCTGGCGAAACGCAGACAGGCATGAATATCTTCAAGCTCAAGGTCAGGATGCTCATCAAGAATCTGCTCGGGAGTCATCCCGTCGGCGAGCAGCTCCAGCACGTCACTGACGCGAATTCGCATTCCCCTGACACATGGTCGTCCACCGCACTGTTGCGGGTTTACGGTGATGCGATCAAAGAGATGTGCCATATATGTACCCTCAGCGTTGGAATATATCACAGTCCATCGGACAATTCCCGTGCGTAATCAAAGCAGGCAGTGATTTGCTTGCTCCGCAGGTCGGGGAACTCGGCGATGATCTGCTCCGGGTTGTTACCCGCCGCAAGATAACCAAGAATGAGGCTGACCGGTATCCTCATTCCCTTGATCCGTGGTTTGCCGCGTAGAATGTTCGGCGTACATTCAAGATGGTCTTGCCATGCGACCTTCATCTTTATCCTCGCTTCTCGGCACGAGCGGCCTGAATTTCCGCGTCCACCTCTGCCTCGGTCAGTGGCGGCAATGCAGAAAATCGATCCGCCGCCTCAAAAAGTTGAGCTACACGGCGACGCTGCACTTCTTCTCGCAGAAGGGCTTCTAAGCCTTGTGGTGTTAGCAAGCCTCTGGATTTCGCCTCGCGCACCAATGAGTCAGGCAACGTTAGCTTCAGTTCGAGCTCCACTGACCTTTCTTCTGTCGTCATAGTGATCCCCCAGCCGAACAGTCGCCCTATTATCGCAAAATCCTATTGACGGCGCCATACGGCATGAATATCGCGGTTTCCGGCGCCTTGATCGCGCATGACCGCATCCTTTCTCCCCTCCCTGGCATCTAATCAACCAGATCATCCCGACCAATCGGGACCGGGAAGCAAGCCGTAGTAAATCAAAAACATTTTATAGGAGGGTTTAACCATGAATAAGCGCAATATCATTATCGCCGTGGCGATAATCATCGTCGGAGGGCTCTGGTACGCGTTTCGGCCGGAGTTGATATTCGTCAACAAGACCGTGAGTGAGGAGTTTCCCGACGGGGCGGCGATGGCCTCGATCGAAAAGGGACCGATGGCCGTCACCAAAGGCAACTTCAAAGGGCTGGCCCATGAGACCAAGGGATTGGCGTCCATTTACCAGCTTGCCGACGGCAAGCGCACGCTGCGCCTGACCGAGTTTGAAACTTCCAACGGCCCGGACGTCCATGTCTA
>JACPFE010000534.1 GCA_016183145.1 Deltaproteobacteria bacterium
AGCCGCGCTGTGCTCGCCTAATTGTCCTTTTGTACCTTTGTTCTTTGGCAAATTCCATGCCTGGAATCGATGCTGGGTTTAGCTCTGAGCGCTGTGGCATGGATTGCACGAATGACAAACCAGAGGGGATTATTTTTTCATTTCTGAGAGCTGTCGCCACTTCGGCAAAGGAGGATTACTGCTGGTCCGCTATTTGCTCAAAGCTGGAAGGTAAGGAGACTGACCATGAGCCTCAGGAGACAATACCGCAAGACAGGAACTACCTGTACCGTGACATTCACCTTGCCAAAGGCTGGGGCGGGGAAGGCGACAAGTGTGCACCTTGTCGGCGATTTTAACGGCTGGGATAAAACGGCCACCCCGATGAAGAAACAAAAAAACGGGAGTTTCGCAGCCAGTCTTTCTCTGGAGCGTGGCAGAGAATACCAGTTCCGTTATCTACTTGACGGTGAGCGCTGGGAGAACGACTGGCAGCCTGACAAGTACCTGCGCAATGCATTCGGGAGCGACAACTCAGTTGTCGTCGTGTAGCAAAGCGCGGCATTGTTGCCGGTGCGGCTGCCTCGCGCGCCTATCTCCCGCCCTGGGTCTCCTCATACTCAGCGTCGATGATATCTTCCTTGGGACGCTCGCCTGTTTTGGCCTTTGTTGTTTCTTGTCTTGGGGAAGCCTGTTTGTAGATCTCCTCGGCTAATTTATGGGATGCCCTAGTCAGCTCTTCCATCTTGGATTTGATCCGGTCAACATTCTTATCCTTAATCGCCTGCTTCAAGTCATTGATGCCGGTCTCGATATCGGCGCGCTCCTTCTGGCTGATCTTGTCGCCGTAATCCCTCAATGATTTTTCGGTCGTGTAGATCAAGCTGTCGGCGTGATTGATGATCTCCACCTCTTCCTTTGTCTTGGCGTCCTGCGCGGCAAATTTCTCCGCCTCTTGAACCATCTTGTCGATTTCTTGTTTTGAGAGTTTCTTAGGCGCGGTGATTCGAATGGATTGTTCTCTGCCGGTACCCAGATCTTTGGCCGACACATGGACGATGCCGTTGGCATCGATATCGAAAGAAACCTCGATTTGCGGGATACCGCGGGGCGCCAGCGGTATGCCGACCAAATCAAACCTGCCCAGTTCCACGTTGTCATTGGCCATCGGCCGTTCTCCCTGCAGGACGCGAATCGTCACCGCCGTCTGGTTATCCGCCGCGGTCGAGAAAATCTGGCTTTTCTTTGTCGGCACGGTGGTGTTCCGTTCGATCAACGTGGAATTCACCCCGCCGAGAGTCTCGATGCCTAAAGATAGCGGCGTTACATCCAGCAATAAGACATCTTTGACTTCCCCTTTGATGATCGCGGCCTGGATCGCCGCGCCCATGGCAACGCAGTCCATCGGATCGATGCCGCGTTCGATTTTCTTGCCGAAATAGTCCTCGACGAATTTCTGCGTCATCGGCATTCGCGTCGGGCCGCCGACCATGATGATCTTGTCGATATCTCTATTCGAGAAGCTCGTGCCCTCTTTGGCGAACGCCTCTTGGGCGTCTTTCAGCGCCTGTTCGAGCGGGCCGCGGCATCTCGCGATGATCGGGCCGACCAATTGTTCAAGCGTCGCGCGGTTGATCGACAGGGTTAGGTGTTTTGGACCCGTGGCGTCGGCGGTGATAAACGGCAAATTGATATCGGTCGTCATTGCGCTGGAGAGTTCAACCTTGGCCTTTTCCGCGGCTTCGCGCAGCCGCTGCATCGCCATGCTGTCATGGGTCAGATCGATCCCGGTCTGCCGTTTAAAATCTTTGGCGATATGCTCGATGAGCACATGGTCCATGTCGGTGCCGCCGAGCTGGGTGTCACCGCTGGTCGCCACGACCTTAAATCCCCCCTCCTTCCACATTTCCATGATGGTGACGTCGAGAGTGCCACCGCCAAAATCGAAAACCAGAATTTTGAGCTCCTTGCCCGCTTTCTCCAAGCCGTAGGCCAGGCAAGCGGCGGTCGGCTCGTTGATGATTCTTAGCACCTTGAGGCCGGCGATCTCGCCGGCGTCCTTCGTGGCAGTCCGCTGATTGTCATCGAAATAGGCGGGACAGGTAATAACCGCTTCTTCGACCTTGTCGCCGAGGTAGGCTTCCGCATCCTGTTTGATCTTTTGCAGTATAAAAGCGGAGATCTGTTGAGGGGTATACTCTTTACCGAGAACTTTGAATTTGAAATCCGTGCCCATCTTCCGCTTGGCTGCCTGGATGGTGCCTTCGGCATTGATCGCCGCCTGGCGTCGCGCCGGTTCGCCGACCAGACGCTGGCCGTCTTTTGTAAAAGCCACGTAGGAAGGAAACGCCTTGCCCGAGGCGACCCCGGCGCCCTCCGCCGAAGGGATAATCACCGGCCGACCGCCTTCAACAACGGCCGCGGCGGAGTTCGAAGTTCCCAGGTCAATGCCGATCACCTTGGCCATATTGCACCTCCAATGAAACAATCAGCACTGGTCGCCCTGCTTCGAGAGCTGAAAAATCTCAACGAGAACCTTGTGCTCAATTGGATCTAGATTCTCATCACGCCTGAGTTCTTTCGGCAGTCACCGAGCACGTGGTGGCAAGCATAAGAACCAGCACTGATCGCTTTCTCCAGCTAAGAGGAGATTCGAGCAAATTCCATACCTACCGAAACTTCTACGCCCACTTAAAGTTCGCTTTGGAAGCCGCTTCGTTACCGCCAATGCTCTTTCAGTCTTTTTCAACTGCGCAAATTCCAGCGGTTGTCCTTATCAATTGTGAAAACTCCGCCAGGGGGTTTTGCCGCCAAACTTTCACGACACGACCATTACTCTCGCCACACAATCGATACCACAAGCTGTTCTTTGAACTGCACTGTCCGCAGCATGCTAAGGGATATTCTCAGCCGTTCCAGCTGCACGCCGACCTTCCTCTTCGTCCACTTGCCACAACAGAAGAGCACCAGCGACAAACAAAAAGACCACCGAGATGATTCCCCAACGGCTGCTGCCCGTCAGTTGTCCCACGAGGCCGAAAAGGGCGGGCCCGATGATCCCGGCCAGTTTCTCGCCGGTGCTGAAGAAACCAAAAAACTCGGCGCTCTGCGTTTTGGGAACCATCGAGGTAAACAGCGAGCGGCTCAAAGCCTGGGTGCCGCCTTGCACCAGCCCGACCACGACCGCCAGGAGGTAAAAGTGCAGTGCGCTTTTGATGAAGAACCCGCCGATTGTGACCAGCATGTAACATGCCAGCCCCAAAAGAATCGCGCGCTTGGTGCCCAGAATACCGGTGAACGCGCCAAAGCCCAGCGTGCTGGGAAATCCAATGAATTGGGTGAGAATGAGCGCGATCAGCATGTCGTTGTGACCGATGCCGATTTCGTCGCCGTATGCCGCCGCCATCTTGATGATGGTGCTGACACCGTCGTTGTAGAGCCAAAACGCCGCGAGAAAAACCGCCAACTGCCGGTAGCGACGAATTTGCTTGAGCGTGCGCCGGAGCCGGC
>JACPFE010000524.1 GCA_016183145.1 Deltaproteobacteria bacterium
GCGCCACGTCGGCAAGCTCAACACGCGGGTATTGTGGTTTTTCATGAAGGATCGGCGAATCGTCGCAGTCCACGGCGTTCGCAACAAGGGCCAGGCGATCCCGGCTCGCGAGCTCGATACCGCGCGGGAGCGGGTGTCGGATTGGCGGAAAAGAGCTGACCGATGAAAAAAACCAATTTCGACCGCTACCTCGAAAAGCAGTTGGAAGATCCGGCGTTTGCCGCCCGCTTTAAGAACGCCGGCGAAGCGTGGGAGGTGGCGCTGCAGAGTGCTGCACTGCGCGAGCAGGCCGGGCTTTCTCAGAAGGACCTCGCGAAGCTGCTCAAGACCTCGCAGCAACAGATCAGCCGGCTTGAGTCGCCCGGCTACGAAGGCCACTCCCTGAGTATGCTGCGCCGTGTCGCGGCTGTCTTGCGTGCGCGGGTGCGCATCGTATTCGAGCCAGCGGAAACAAGGAGCGGGATGCATGTGGCGGAATCCCCGGCGCCGTACCGTCGCAAACGCAATGGGACTAGAAGGAAATGAACCGGAGACGGAACGACATTCGCGAGCTTGCCACGCGCATTGTCGCATTGCAGGCCAAGGCGGGCGCCCTTGGACTGTTCACGAACGATCGCGAGCTGATTGAGTGCCAGAAATGCGGGTTGCTTGAGGACGTGATCGTTACCGGACAGCTCATCACCTGTCGTTCGTCAGCCTTTGGTCGGGACACCAGACTCCGGTTTGAGGAACTTTCCCAAAACCGTTTTCGCTGTTCCGCATGTGGCTCGATAATTCACCAGGGCTGACGCTGTCTATTGCCGAAAGTGACCCGTTATCCCTCTGCCGTCTTCCTTTCCCTCTTGTAGTCTCCCAGTTTTATCCTTCCGCTTTCATCCTTCTAATTTTTCCCCCTTGCCCTCCCGCCGCCAGATCGCGTAGAATCGCGGCAATTCAGGGGACAGTATACAGGAATTGACTAAACCCATCACCGTGTCGGACCGGCGCAAGATATTGATTCAGAGAGATAGGATTGCAGAATAGGCGTGGTTTAGAGGCTTAGCCGCCGTTTTTTGAGGCAAAACAATCGCTCTAGCGGTCAAGCAGGGAATGGTCAGGTTGGATGCGTCAATAAGAGGATCTCGTTTCGGCCATGGAGTCGGAAGACTTGTCCTCTTGACCTTGGCTGTTTTAATTAGGGAGAAATAAGTTAGACTCTGGGCTCGACGACTCGCGGAGAGTTGAGCCCAACGGGAGACGACATGCCTAAGAAAGAAGTGATTCAGGTAAATCTCGCCGCAGCCAATCCCAATCTCTCCCCCGCCACCCGGTTCGGCAATTTGGTTTTCGTGGCCGGCCAGACCGGGAGACATCCGGTTTCGGGGGAGGTCGGCAAGGGCGTTCGCGAGCAGACCCAGTACGCGCTGCAGCGCGTCAAGACGGTCTTGGAAGCCGCGGGCACCTCTCTCGATAACGTCCTGACCGTGACCACGCATCTCACCAAACGGGAGGACTTGGGGGCTTACAATGAGGAATACGCCAAGTTCTTCCCAACCAACAAGCCGGCCAGGACCACCGTGGAAGTCATGTTAAACTCGCCCGATCTCCTGGTGGAAATAACGGTAACCGCTTGCATCCCGGATTGAGAAGGGCACCGGCGAGCAGAAAACGTCTATTCGGGGGGTCGGGCTGTCTGGGTGTAGAAAATATCCGCTCTCTGCTTTCACGTTTTGACAATTCTCAAAATCTCAAAGTGTCCCGCTGATCGATGATACTTTCGTACTTGCGCAACTACGCAACATCCGTTCCCGCTCTTGCTTCACGCGCCTCAAGCCTAACGCCGACCGAAGAGCCTGCTCGCGGATTCGTCTCCTGATTATCACTTCCACGTTTCGGCAATTCCCGGAACGTCGAAATGACTCCCGAGAGTGACACTTTCATATTTTCGCAATTGCGAAAACACGAAAACATGGCTGACCGACCTCTGAAGCTCACTTCGACCCCCGCCTTAAGCAAATCGCCCGTGCCCGACTTGCCTAAATCGCATAACAGCAAGACTGTTGTGATCGCAGACGGCCGTTCTCAACACCATTTCATGCAGCCTTGCTCGTGTGCGCGGAGCCATGATAAAAGCGGGCGGCTGGAGCAGCTAGCAGCCGGGTCGGACCGGCGCAAGATATTGATTCAGTGAGCTAAGGTTTCAGAATGGGCGTGGTTTAGAGGCCTAGCTGTCGTTTTTCCGGCTCGAAACGCTTGCTCTAACGAGAATCGGGTTCGTTAAACCGGTGCCTGACTTGCCCAAGTTGCGTAACTTTTAGACGGTCACGATCGCGGACCGGATTTCTGCGGTTGGCGACCGCCCTGTCGGCGTTGTATCCTCAGAGGAGCGAAGAAAAAACATGGCTGACCGACCTCTGAAGCTCACTTCGACCCCCGCCTTGTCAGTGGACTAAACCTCGGCGGTTTGATCGAGCCCGTCGTCAACGCGTCCAGCTTGGTCGAGATCGCCGTCGAAAAAGGTACCGCCGCCGCGCAGGCAGATGGAGTTGATTCCGGCGGACGGAGAGCAAATAAGCGCTTCGCAATCGACGGGTCAGAGCAACGCATGACAGGAGGTTAGATAACCCATGCTCGAACTTACCGCAGAAGAACAAACGTGGCTTGACGCCTATCGGGGTGCTCTGGAGAAAAAACATCCTGGGGCCGTTCATGAGATACTCATCTATGGGTCTAAGGCTCGCGGCCAAGCGCATGCTGAAAGCGATCTCGACGTGCTTTTGATCGTTAAGAATGAATCCGGCAAGGTCAAAAGAGAGCTACGACGCATTGGTTACTTGCTGGCTACCACAACTGATGTTTTGCCGTCTATCCTCGCCTACACTCAGGACGAATGGGCAAGACGAAGGAGGAGCGGCTCGGCCTTCCGTCAAGCGGTGGAGCGTGACGCGGTGCGCGTCTTATGAACCGGAACATGGTCCTGGCGGAGTGGAATCGGGCTCGTGAATCTCTCCGAGCGGCGGAGTCGTTGACGCGAGACCGCTGCTACGCTGACGCAATCTCGCGTGCTTATTACGCCATCCTGCATGCCGCAAAGGCGGCCCTCCACGTGCACGACGTTGCGGCTGAGAGTCACCCTGCCGTCCGGCGGATGTTTGGCTTGCATCTTGTTAAGCCGGGCAAAATAGAACCACAGTGGTCGGCTTATCTCGTAGAAAGCCTCGACGACCGCTTGGCGGCTGACTACGACGTAGAAATCTTTTTTTCAAAAGAGGACGCCAGAAGCGAATGCCGGCGAAGCCGGGAGTTTCTAGCCCGAATTAAAAGTTACCTGGTAAAGAACGGAATAAAGGAAACCGAGCTGCGAAAAAAGCCCCGCGCAGGCTGAACAATGGCAGCTTCAGCTAAATCAAGGAAAAGTTCGATTTCAAAAGCTCGCTCGTACGCGGAAATGGGGGAGTTCTGGGACGAGCACGATTTGAGCGACTATTGGGGCAAGACAAAAAGAGTGAAGTTTGACGTGGTTCTCGAACCGGAAGCCACAGGAATGGAGCTTGGCCTTGCTTTCTAAACAAATCGAGTACTACGTAATATCTCCCGGTCTGCCCCCGGCTTCATACCCCTCGGCCGATATCGAAGATCTGCCAGGTGGCGAGACCAATGACCCGCAAAGATTCTTTTGTGCGCGGAATCGGGCGACGGGGATTCCGGGGACAGTATACAGCAAGTAGCACCTGTCCAGCGCTTGATTTCCACCAGTTTTGAATGTTAAAAAGTGTCCCCATGAACTTACACGACCTGACAATTAACCAACTCAAACGGGCTGCCGCGATTAAAGAACGAATCGAGGCTCTGAATAAAGAGCTGCGCGCCATCCTCGGTACGCCAGCTAAATCTGGAGCTGCGCCAAAGAAAAAGCGGACCATGAGCGCTTCGGTGAAAAGAAAAATCGCCGCTGCTCAAAAGGCGAGATGGGCGAATCTGCGACGAGCTAAATCAGCGGCGCGTTCAGCCAAACCCGCCGCGAAGGCCAAGAAGAAAACAGTGAGTCCGGCAACCAAAGCGAAGTTGTCGGCCAAGTTGAAGGCTTACTGGGCGGCGAAGAAAGCCGGCAAGAAGTAATCCAACCTCGGCAATTTCTGAGTCAGCGAAGTCGCCAATTCCCGCGAGGGGGCTGGCGACTTTTTAATCTTCACAATATTCCCTCAAACCTGACATCGATGAAAAACCCTCCTTGCGGCCAATTCGATTGCCACTAAGCCTGCTCACGTCAGTATTCCACCTTTTCACATAGTCTCTTACCGATCTGCGGCGGTTTTTGCGCGACCAGTTTATCGCAGAGTATCGATCCCATGACGCTTCGAGCAGTATCCCGCACAGTTACTGGCCTCGCCTTTCTAAGTTGAGGCTCGGTCAAACGACAAGTCTAGAGAACGTCTTCTCGTTGATCAGTTGAGAGGGGTATTATAGGGTTAAGAGGTTTTAG
>JACPFE010000522.1 GCA_016183145.1 Deltaproteobacteria bacterium
AGTCAAGCTAAAGGCTTTGTCGGCCACACGGACTTCCATCTTCGATCCCTTGAAATTATTACCACGGACGAAGGACAAAGTAAGCCGATGGACATATAGTTTCTGAGAAAGGCGAAAATCTAAAGGCGCGATTAACTGCGCAGCGCGTCGACTGTTAAACCCTAATAGCCGTCCACAACGCAGCTCTCAATCGCTTCCGGACATGCCGACGCAGCCGTCTCAAGGGGGATTTTGTGAGTGCCGCTCAAATGATCGAGCATGCCGGCCCGGCTGACCCATCCCGCCTGGTGCGCCAGACAGTAAAACGGCGAGCTAACGACGACGGTCGGGGGAAAATAAGGATAATAAGCCGGTGAAATGACCACGATCGGTTGGCGATAGTATCGGGTGAATCCGTAAGGGTAAGGATAGTAGTAAAAATAATGCTGGTAGCGATTAGGAAACCGCGCCGCTGGTATTCCGCCTTGTGCCCAAGTCCGTGAAACGGCTGACCTGGAAGCAGCCGGCGCACCTCTCTCCCCGGCGCGAGCCCCGCCGGCCCAACCCTGCCCAGGGAGCGCCGTCAGTAAACCGATTAGAATGAATTTAGCGATTGAAGGTTTCACTCTGGGCTTCATCTTGCGCCTCCGCAGTCATGGAGAGCCGAAATCGCACGAGCGCCAGCTTCGCACACACCCACGCATGTAGATTAGACGTTTGCGATTGGCGAATCATTAACTGTCGGATTTCGTTTTACAAGCTGTCAAACTAACCCAATTCCCGATTCCACCGGTCTATGGGATACGAGGCCGCGCGGCGCCACTGAGGCCACGCCTTGACTTACGTTGCTTAACAGCGCTATAGGATCGAGCAAAACAACTCGGGAGTTTATTTGACGTTCAAACCTTCAACGGAACTAAGGCGCTGCTGCTCCCCGTGGCCTTTTTTCTTCGCACTCATCGTTGCAAATCTCACGACCGCGTACTCGTTTGCTCAAAACTTGCCCCTCTTTCGTATCGCGGTTGGCACCAGCGGCGAGAAACCCTCTGTTCTTTGGATCGGCGCTGAGCACGGCTTTTACCGCAAGCATGGCGTGAATGTGGAAGTTATCTTCATGCGCAGCGGCCCGTTGTCCATATCCGCACTCGCCTCGGGTGACGTGCAAATGGTCTTCGCCCCTTCCAACACTGTATTGAACGCTGCATCCGGGGGGCTGGACGTCGTTGTCGTCGGCGAAATCGTGAGTCGACCTGAGGGCGACTTCATGGCGCGACCCGAGATCAAGAAAGCCGAGGATCTCAAGGGTAAGCAAATCGCCATCCAAAGCATCGGTGGCGGCGGCTGGGCCAACAACATGCTGGCCTTGGATTATCTGAATCTAGACCCCGACAGAGACCAAATTCGTTTCATCGTTCTCGGCGACCAGCCATCCCGCATCCAGGCGCTAGAAACAGGGCGCGCGCAAGCCTCGTGGATGGGCTCCACCTTTAGCGCGCCACTCAAGAAAAAAGGCTACACGGTTTTGGTAGACATGGCGCGCGCGCCAATCTCTTATTTAGGCAGCTACCTAGTTACATGGAAGCTTTTCGTTCGCCAGGACCCAAAACTCCTCGAGGCAGTTCTGAAAGGCACTCTCGATGCAATGCGCTTTGTTTTAAAACCGGAAAACAAACCGATCGTGCTGCAGACGATGGCGCGGAATTTACGCCTCAACCGACCGGAGGATGCCGAAACTGGCTACGAGGCTATCTTAGCAGTCTACAGCGCCGATTTAAGACCAAAGCCCGAGGGCATGCGAAAGATTCATTCTATTCTCGCTAGAAGCAATCCCAAGCTGCAAAAGCTCAAGCCTGAAGAAATCATCGAAGACTCGTTGATCCGAAAAATTCACGACAGCGGCTATTAGCGCAAATGGCTGGATGCGCGCCGATCCAGATTGTTTCCTCTTTCACCCGAAATATAGCCTTGTCAGCGATGATAGCGGCGCTTGAGCGTAAGCTTAGATAATTTGCAGTCTACCGTTAAATGCGTCCTTCCACTTCGCAAAAGCCTGCTTCCTCATTTCTTCACTAGCCAGGTTCACCGGCGCGAATTCGTTGCGCCATTCATATGGCTTCACGGCATAAACGATGGCCCGGGGAGGCGTGCTATCGACCGGCGCAGCGCTGGTTCGGCGAAACAGGGGCTCAGAGTGGCTACCCCAACCTTTTTTTATGATATCGGCGTCGGTAGGGAGTGATCTCGTGCATACTGCCCACATGACGTCCTCGAGATCATACGGATTGACATCATCGTCAACCACAATCGTGTATCTCGCACTGAATGCGCCACTTCGGCTGTGGGCTACAGCGTGTCCCGCATGCGTGGCATGGCCGCCGTATCTCTGCTCGATAGACACAATCTGCAGATACCAGGAGCCGCCACAGGGCGGGAGCCAAACTCCCTTTACTCCCGGCACACCCGCTGCAACAATTTCATTCCATACGTGAGCCGACCTCCAAGTGGACCGTGCAAGACCGTACGGATTGTACGCGCCTTTTGCTGGCGGGGCGCCGGTCAATATGGGCGCATTCCGGTAGTATAGCGTCGAAGCCTTAACAAACGGCTGGTCTGTTACACCTCCAGCGTAGTAACCCTGCCATTCCCCAAAGCGCCCCTCTTTTCTTGTCACACCAGGCTCGGCATATCCCTCGATGGCTATCTCAGCATTTGCGGGTATGGGCAATCCTGTTACCCTGCCCTTAATTACTGGAATAGGCTCGCCCCTTATGGCGCCGGCATAGTTTAGCTCGGAGATGTCGGGGGAAATACTCGTGGTCGAAAGAGTCCAAAGCAACGGATCTACACCGAAGACCATCACGACCGGGCAGCGTTCGCCCTTAGCAAAATATTTTTGCCGGTGGATGTAACCGTGGTGCCCATGGGTTACCATCATGCCCACACTATTGCGGTCATGAAGCTGACCACGATAGGTGCCTGCATTCACAACACCCGTGTCTGGATCTCGAGTGATCACGCTGTCGGCGGTGCCAATATACGGACCGCCGTCCAATTCATGCCAGGTAGGCACTGGAAATATATTGAGGTCTATGTCGTCTCCCTCTACCACGTTCTCAAGTATCGGACCTGAATCAACCATCGTGGGCGGGTAGTCCTTTGACTTATTTTCCCATCCCGCAATCATCCCTTTGGCCAGGGTTTCAATCGTATCCCGTAGAGACTTGTCAATCGGTAATCCGAGGGTCAGGTTCAAACACTTGATATTCGCCATCATGTTGGTGAGTATTCTAAAATCTGCCGGGTAGCCCTTAATTTCTTGTAGCACTACCGCGGGGCCTTGGTTTCTCCCGCTTAGTTGAGCTAACGTTCCTATCTCGTACTTTGTCTCAGCCCCTTTAATGACTGCCAGCTCTCCCATTTCCCGCGCTCTGTCTAGCCATTCCCTCGTGTCTCGAAAGTCAACCATTACCGCCCCCTTATTGACATAATCATCGCTTCAAAAGTTGGTTGCAATTTTTCAGTCGACTTGAAAATCCGCCAAAAAAGAAA
>JACPFE010000523.1 GCA_016183145.1 Deltaproteobacteria bacterium
ACAAATGACCCTACAAACCTACTTTCTGGGAGCCGGCCACTGGTCCATCGACTCGGTTTGGTTAGAGAAACAAAGAAAGTAGCTACCGTAACTCAGCTTGCAAGCGCGAGGATAGAGGCTCGCCGAGCAAGCTTTCCAGCCTCTCCCGCTGCTCGGAGGACAATAGTGCTTTGCCCTGCTCCACGGGGCGAATGCGGGCAATTGATGGGGTCGCGTGTTGCATTACGACAATGTGTGATTGCAAGGCCTGGCCCTCGCCACTTCACCCGTAAGTGATCAGCGAACCATTTTTTCCGCGATCTTGGCCACGAGCAGCCCAGCACCCCGTATCATTGTCTCCTCGCGCGCGGCGGCGGGAAATTCGAAGTGGAGCACACGGGGAACTTTGTCGCTGGCCATCGTGCCGATCTGTTTGGCACAGCTGGCAGTCCAGTAGAGGCGATGCTGGCAGTCCAGTAGAGGCGATCAACCGGCTCGATCAGCAGTTGCAGTGCGGGGTAGGACGGCCATTCCATCCTCACTATGTTTAAGACCGCCGGGAATGCGGCCTTCACCTCCGCAGCCTCATCAGCCGAGATCCCTTTGGTCGCGATCTCCACGTTGCCGCTGGTCTCCGCTCGCCCATTCCCGTGCACTTCGATGTATAGCCTCTGCGGTCTCACGCCTGATGCCAAGGCCACGAGCCGATCGTACTCCAGATAGACTTCGTGGGCGCGCACGGTCTGCTGCTCGCGGTTGCAGGTCAAGCCTGAACCTTCGGTGGGCCGGCTTACGTTTATTCGCACCCCGGGGTTGAAGCCACGCGCCACGACGTAGCCCGCCTTCAGGTGTTTAACGGTTTCGACAGCAATGGCTGCGGTGTTACGGTCGAAGGTGCCGTGCGGCGCCGTGACGAGAATGCCGTTGGTTGCGACCTCCCACTCGAAGTTCCCCAGCGCCAGGGTCTGCTTCTGCTGGGAGACGGCAGGCACCGCCAGCAGCGCGATGACTGACGCCAAGCACATTGCCAGCACTGCCGTCGGTAATCGTTTAATTGGTCGGCCTCCTCCCTACGATCGCGTCACGCAACGCGAGCAGGATTGCCAATCATCGGTACGGCGTTCGCTGTGGTCGGACGGTGATCTCCACGGGACAGCAGGTCGCTGGAGAGGTCAAGACATAGTGCACGGCTTGGGCGATGTCGTCGGCTTGGATCATTTTGCTGCGATTAATTTGCCGGTTCGGCGGGATCAGCGGCGTGTTGACGTATCCCGGAAGGATAACCGCGACTTTAATTCCGTACTCCCTGACCTCTTCATAAAGCGACTGAGTAAATCCGATCAGACCGAACTTTGACGCGGCGTAGGCTGCGCCGTTGGCTTCGCCGGTTTTTCCAGAGACGGAGCCGATGTTGATCACCGCACCATCGCCCTTGGCGATCATATTCGGCAGAAACTGTTTGGCGAGAATCATCGGCGCGCGCAGGTTGACATGAAAGGTGCGATCCCAATCATCAATATTCCCTTTGACAACCGGCGCGCGCTTGCCCCAGCCGGCGTTATTGATTAGGATATCGATCGCGCCCCAAGTTTGCGCCGTATCGATCAGGCGCTGAATCTCTTCATCGCGAGTCAAGTCCGTCGGAACGATCAGCGCTTCGCCGCCGCGACCACGAATCTCTCTGTGAACTTCTTCGAGCTGCTCGCGAGTTCGCGCGGCGAGGATCAACCGGCAGCCCGATTGCGCAAGCATCAACGAAATCGCCTTGCCGATTCCCCGCCCCGCGCCGGTGACGAGGGCGACTTTGCCTTTGAGGGAGATCACGAAATAGCAATCCCATTCGTCATTCCCGCGCAAGCGGGAATCCAGCAATCCTTCGAAGCCCTGGATTCCGGCTCGCGCCAGCTATCGCCAGCTTGGCCGGAATGACGGTCGAAATATGTTGCGAATCTCGGAAACACCACGCTAGTGGACTACGGGCGCTTCTTCGTCCGGCGGCGGTTGGGCCACCGACGAGCCGTGGTGATGAATCATGCGCCAGCCCTCCGCGCCCTTTTCGAAGATGTTCGTGGTCAAGATTGTCGCGGTGACATTTTGGCCTTCCACCGAGCTGTTAAGGTTCTCGCAAAGGGTAACCCAAGCAAGATCGCCGCGGACTTCAACCGACACGTCGGTCAGGATAAATCGAATCGCCGGAGTATTTTCGAAAATGCGCCGCCAACTCTCCATCACCGTATGCCACCCGCGCAATATCCGCCAGCCCGGATGGCCACACTGGACGGAGTCTTGCTTGGCCCACACCTTTTCCATTTCCTTGATATCCAGACTTTCGAAAGCGTGATAAAAGTTTTCGTTCGCCTTGGCGACTTCTTGTTCTTCCGGGGCCATGAGAATCTAGTGATGCGGTTTAGGCGTGACAAAGACCAAAGTCACGAGCCGCTGCTGGCTCCGATTCGCGACTCCATGATTCTGTCCAGCCGGCGCCAGCGCGATCTCCCCCGGACCCAGTTCCCGCTCTTCGTCGCCGACCTTGAACATGCCTCTGCCTTCCAGCACGTAATAAACTTTATCCTGGCCGCCGTGGGTGTGCGGGCTTTGTTCTTGGCCGGGTTCGAAGCAATAAGTATCACAAAAGAACCGATCGGTTTCAAAGATGCCGTTCTTTTTCATCTTCTCGGCGGAGAATTGCCGAACGTCCGAGAGTTTTTTGAAGTTACTCATGCGCGACTCCTACTAAACCAGTGTGAACCGATACTACCATAGGGTTCGTAGCATGCAAAAGCAGTGCGAATTTGCTATGCGTCATGCATGGATTCGGTCCTCGTTCGCTACCACGAGATCGCCCTCAAGAAAGGCAACCGCGCCTATTTCACCGAATTGCTGAAGCGCAACGTTATCGCAGCCGTAAAGGATCTCGGCGTCAAAGACATCCGCAGCCTGCCAGCGCGCCTCCTGCTCACGCTCAAAAGCGACATCGATCAAGCGACCGCGACCGAACGCATCGGCGCCGTCTTTGGGGTGGCGAATTTTTCCCTAGTCGAGCGAACCGCTACGGACGTCGAGACGCTGCGAGTGAGAATCCTCGATTCCCTCGACGACACGCGCTTCGAATCCTTTCGCATCGACACCCAACGGGGCGACAAGGCTTTCCCGTTGACCTCGCCGGAAATCAATCGCGTGCTCGGCGCCGCCGTCAAGGAAAAATCGCACGCGCGCGTCGATCTTGAAAAACCCGAGTTTACCGTGTTCGTCGAGATTTTACCGCGCGATGCCTTTTTCGGCTTCAATAAGATTCCCGGCCCCGGCGGCCTCCCGGTGGGCGCCAGCGGCCGGGTCGTCTCGCTCATTTCCGGCGGCATCGACTCCCCGGTGGCGAGCTATCGAATGATGCAGCGCGGATGCCGGCTGATCTTCGTCCATTTCCACAGCGCGCCCTATCAGGACAAAACCTCCCAGGAAAAAGTTCGCGAGCTTCTCAAGAGGCTGACGCGCCATCAATTCAATTCGCGCCTGTTTTTGGTTCCCTTCGGCGAGATTCAAAGACAGATCGTCGCCGCGGTCAGCCGCCCGCTGCGGGTAATTCTCTACCGGCGCATGATGCTCAGAATCGCCGAAGCGATCGCGAGAAGAGAAAAGGCCAAGGCGCTCGTCACCGGCGAAAGCCTCGGCCAGGTCGCCTCACAGACGCTGGAGAACATGGCCGTGATCCAACAAGCGGCCACGTTGCCGATCCTGCGCCCTCTGGTCGGCATGGACAAACAGGAGATCATCGACCAAGCCCGCCGCATCGGCACGTTCGATATCTCGTCCATTCCGGACCAAGACTGCTGCCAGCTCTTCGTGCCCAAGCATCCGGCCACCAAGGCGCACTTGTCCGACGTAGAAAAAGACGAGGCAAGTTTCGACGTGAAGGAACTGGTTCGCTTCGGCGTGGAAAACGCGGCGGAAGAACACTTCACCTTTCCAGGTTAAACTGAGAATGACACTAGCCAACGGGGCGATGAATATCAGCGAGATTCAGATTAGCCATTCTCTCCCCCTTGATGGGGGAGAGTTAGAGTGGGGGTGAGCCCTGTCGTTGTCGCGACAAACTTCATCACCCCCATCCTGACCCCCGTCAAAGGGGGAAGGAACCAGAACGGACGCGGATGTGCTGCACCGATAGACTTCCGACTGGTATGCGCCTTCATTCCCTGTCGCGAAGTAAATCAAGCTAAACGTACTGCTGAATCCGTTGCAGGCTCGGCGGGAAAAAGAGTTCTTCAGCGTTCGGCTTCTTCTTGATCATCCCCTGCTCGAATTCGTAGCGGATGACCGCCTCCAAGGCCTTGCGATTATCTTCGAGATTGTAAGGCCAGGGATCGGGTCCGAAGATCGCTCTCTGCTCGTCGAGCAAATCCTTGACCCAGACCAGCGCGAAGCTGCGCGGGTCCTTCATGCGCTCGTAGCAAAGCTCCTTGGCGCGCTCGAACGCCCGGACCAGGCTGAGCGCGGCCCAGGGATGTTTTTCTAGAATTTCGTTCTTGACCACCAACGTGTGCATGATCGGAAAGTGGCCGCCGTTTTTGTAGTACTCGATCTCCGCCTTTTTCGAGTCGGGAAAAAGCAGAGCGACTTTGGGCGACCCATTGCGAATGGACGGGAGGGTTTCCGGATACAGCGCGGCTTCAAGTTCGCCATCGAGCAGCATCTGAT
>JACPFE010000014.1 GCA_016183145.1 Deltaproteobacteria bacterium
GGCGCGGCGGCCGAGAGGAATGTTTCTACCCCTACGACCTGAAAAGCCGCCAGATCCGGGAGGCGCCAGCGAAAAGCCTGGGCTTGGACGGCCTGGAGCCGGCGCTTGAAGGAGCGTATGAGGTGCAGACGCTCCAGGGGGCGGTCAAGGCGCGGCCCGTCTTTGCTCTTCTCAAGGAACACCTGGAGAAAGCATACACCCCCGAGCAGGCCGCGGGCATCACCGGGGTCTCTGCCGCGGTGATCCGCGGGCTCGCCCGCGAGATCGCCTTGGCCCGCGGGGTGGTCAATGTGGACACCGCCGTGTGGGGCAAGTTTTATCACGGCGACGTCATGGAACGAGCGATCATTTTGGTGGTGGCCCTGTGCGGGCATCTCGGAAGGAAAGGCGCGGCCTACAGCGCCTTCGCCAGTATCGCGCCGGACACCAGCCTGGGAGCTTTTCAACGCCTGGGAAGCCAGATCATGTTGAACGTAGCCAGCGCCGATCCGCGCTATTCCCAGTGGCGCGAGCAGGGATATACGGACGAGATGATCCTCTCGGAATATGTGCGGGAGAGCTTTGCGCAAAAGAGCATGGTGCCCAGCTCACTTATCTACCTGGTACATGGGGGGATTCTGAAGGAACTCGATCGCCACAATAACTGGGACCCTTCGCTCCGCCGTCCGCTCCATGAGTTCGTCGAGGAGTCAAACCGCAGAGGCTGGTACCATCTGCCCGACCCTGACCGGCCTCCCCGCCTGGTCTTCGTCCACGGGGGCAACCTGTTCCGCAGGGTCCGCTCGAACCATCGGCTGCTGGAGAACTTTCTCCCCAAGATCGAGCTTCTGGTCACGCTCGACATCCGGATGAGCACCACGGCCCTCTATTCCGATTTCGTTCTGCCCACGGCCAGCTACTATGAGACGGACTCCATCCCGTGGCTCGCGGTCCCCCTTGCCCCGTATCTCAATATCTCCCGGAAGGCGGCCGAACCCCTATACGAGTCCAAGAGTGAATGGGAAATCTATTGTCGTCTGGCCCAGAGGCTCGAGCAGAAGGCCCAGGAAAGGGGAATCGCTACCTATCGGGATCGCCAGGGGCGCGAGCGACGCTTCGACCGGGTGGTCGAGCAACTGACTTCGGGGGGCCTGTACGATTTCGACGACGATGAGGCGATCGCCCGTGACGCTTTCTTACACACCGAGAACGTCGAGAAGCTGGACTGGGAAGTGTTCAAGGAGAGGGGAATTGCCGAGTTCACCGGCCCCGGACGGCATATTCGTTCCATAAGCAACGCCTGCGACATCAGTTTGGGGGAGCCCGTGGTGCCGCTGACCTGGCACACGGATCGGAAAGAGCCGTATCCGACCCTGACGCGCCGCATCCAGTTCTACATCGACCACGACTGGTACCTGGAGCTGGGCGAAGCCCTTCCCGTGCACAAAGATTCGCCGCCGGCCGGTGGAGATTACCCGCTGCATCTGAGCGGAGGGCATGCCCGCTGGAGCATCCACTCCAACTGGGTAGACAACGCGCTGATGTTGCAGCTCCAGCGAGGAGAGCCGGCGGCGTTTCTGAACCCTCAGGACGCGGCCCGCAGAGGCATTCGGGACGGCGATCGGGTCGAGGTCTATAACGACGTGGGCCGTTTCGAGATCCGGGCGCTTCTCTCGTCGGCGGTCAGGCCGGGCGAAGCGATCATCTACCACTCCTGGGACAACTTCCAGTTCTCCGGCTGGCGCCACTTCAAGAACGTCATGCCCTCCCCCGTGAACCCCCTGGAGTTTGCGGGCGGGTACTTCCAGTTGCGCCCGCTCGCGCTCACCCTGGCCCCCGGGATGACCGATCGCGATACGCGGGTCGAGATCCGGCCGCTCGGCGCGTGACGCGCGTCCCGGCGGCGGGACGTCTAGCTAAATATAATTGAAATTTCGAATCGAGTGTTGGACTTCGGAATCGGAAAAAAGATGTCTCCCGCAAAGGCGCAAAGCATGCCCTGAGCCTGGTCGAAGGGGCGCCAAGGAAAATCGAATTGTGATTTCGACCGCCCTCGACCGTTGCGCGCCACTCAAAGTGTATGAGGCGGCGTAAGGTTCGCGTTCGGATACCTAACCGCGAGCCGTGCTTTCGGCGGGTTGTAAACCAGAGGGCTCGTGTGTAAAGTCATGTGGTACCAAGCACACAGTCAATTAGGTTGAACCTATGGCAAAGAAAAAGGGTAAAAGGATCATCCAAGTGCCGATCGAGGACGACCTGTTGAAGCGTATCGATGCGTCGGCGGGGGTGGTCGCCGAGAGCCGCGCGGCCTTTATTCGTCAGGCCTGTCAACAGCGCTTGAAAAGCCTGCAAGTCAAAGAGTTGGACCGAATATATATAGAAGGGCACCGACGCCAACCGGAAGATCTTAGTTGGGCGGAAAGCTCCGTCCGGCTACTGTCGAAGCGACTGCCTAAAGAAAAGTGGTAAATGAAGCGCGGTGAAGTGTGGTGGGTTGATATGCCACCGCCCGCCGGGAGGCGCCCAGCCGTGCTCTTGAGCCGCGATGCGGCGTATCATGTGCGCGCCGCGATTACGGTTGCTCCAGTCACCCGAACCATTCGGAATATCCCTGTCGAAGTTTCTCTCGATCGTAGCGACGGCATGCCGACCCGGTGCGTGGTCAATCTAGACGATATCACCACGCTGCCTAAAGTTCTGATCAAGCAGCGC
Organism: Deltaproteobacteria bacterium; assembly: GCA_016183145.1. Lineage (GTDB taxonomy): Bacteria > Desulfobacterota > Binatia > UBA9968 > UBA9968 > JACPFE01. Next base: position 2,692 of record JACPFE010000014.1, read on the forward strand.
ATCACGGCGCTCTCAGCGGAAAAGATCCGCCAGATCGATGAGGCGATCCGATTCGCGTTGGACATGGAATAGAACGCAAGTGATTTGAGCGAAATAATGTGGCTGTCACCTTTTTCACCGTAAGTGCAGAGGAGAACTGTTTGCCGATTGCAAGCCAAGCCCATCTCGTGGCAGGCTTAAGCCGAGGCGAGATCGGAACGCCGCTCTGAGATTACCGCAGAGAATGATATGATCCTTATGCCAGACCCATAGTGGCCACTTTCGACTCGCTGTGCCGTTGACGTCCGACCCTGAATCAAGCTGAACCTTCGGGGTGATTCGCACGGCGGGCACCTCCGTCGCCGCGCTTGATCCGCGGCATTTTGAGGATTTGCGAAATTGAGCAAATGTGAC
>JACPFE010000504.1 GCA_016183145.1 Deltaproteobacteria bacterium
CCACTTGCGATCTCGGGCTGGTTGGTAACGACGATACACAATAGGCCAGCAGCCTTCAATCGTTTCACGTCCGTAGCCGCGCTGTCCACCAACCGAAACTGCTCCATCGAAAGTGGCGCGAAGGCCCTGCCGTTCCGTATGATGGGCTCATTCAACACCCCATCGCGATCGAGAAATACCGCGCGTCTGGCCATAACTCAATCTATATTAAGGGACGCCGCCCGGTTGAAATATACTCAATCCCTGCAAGCCGGCTGGACTTTGCTTCCATGACTCCGACGCAATCGATGACCACGGGACGGCGCATCGAGGAGCGCAGGATATCCGGGTCGAAACCAACAAATTCATCCCAATCGGTCATGATAATCAGTCCATCGGCGTCTTCCAGAACAGACTCCTTCGAGGACATGATCTGCGCCGGCAAATCGACGTCGGAAGCTAAAACCACCGGGTCCCAGGCGCGCACATCCGCTCGCTTGCCCAAATCTTGAATCAGGCGCACTGCCGGAGAGTTTTTTAGCGAGCGCGTATTCTTTTTATAGGTAAGGCCCCACACCGCGAGTTTAGGAACGGGGTTTCGTTCAAAGACATATTGCCGCAGCATGCTGAGCGCCCAATGGTAGCGGTGCGCATTGTGACCCACCAACGCGTCTATATATGTTGTATCAATCCCATGCCTGTCACAGAGATCCCTCAACGTCGTGAGGTCCCGCTCCAAATTTCCCCCGGCGATGCCCAGACCTGGTCGCAGATAGGCGTAGGGCCCGATTCTCTGGTCCGATTTTAGGGCGGGAACGATTTCGCTCCAATCGGCGTTGACGCTAGCGCACAAATCCGCCAGGACATTCGCATAGGTTACGCTGGATGCGAGATACAGATTGATAGCCATTTTGGTTAGCTCGGCGCTCTCATAGCCCATCTGAATAATCGGACAGCCATAGCTGCGAAATCCTTCCCGGAGGTTTTCCGGCAGCGGCAACGACGGATCCGCGCAGCCTATGATGAAGCGTTCGGGAGCTAAGGCACGCCTGACGGCATTGCCGATCACCAGCGTCTCAACGCAATAATATAGGGCGTAGGAAAACCCCGGCCGCAATTTATCGATGAGTTGGATCAAAGCCCTGCTAAAACCTGTGGGAACCTGACTCATTACAACGAGCACGACGCCGGTCTGAAGCACGGGAACAATTTCACCGATTAAAGCCCAGAGCGGAGCCAGGTCACTGGTATTGTCCGGGAGGGTCGGCACATCGAGGGACACGATCACCGATGGACACGCTGAAAGTTTAGTCCGGTCTGTGGAAAAATGAATCCACGCTTTGCTCTGCTCGAGCAGTTCATGCAACCCCGGCTCATGAACGGGCAAATTTCCTTGCTCGATAGCTTCAACGATAGCCGCATCGGGATCATATCCAATGACTGGCCGGCCGAAAGAGGCCCATGCAATCCCGGATACAATACCCAAATGGGACAAACCGACAAAACCGGTTGGAGCATTCGTGGCCGTCATGCCGACCTAGCCATCTTGTGCAACATAGTGGAGATCCACCAATCATTCTTAAGTGAAATCTCGCCCGCAGCAGCGGCTTGCTCAAAGTAGGTTAAATCCCGTTGCCAGGTCAGGTCTTGGCCGGAGTGGCTTTGTCGGCGTGCGCGCGGAACACCGGACGGACGAACCCTTTCGTGAACGATGATCTCGCTGGCGCCCCACTTGGACAAGCCGCGCAGATGCATTGAGCCCTCTTCACCATAAATTTCTATTGCAAAATGGTTCTGCCACGACAAATAACTGGCTTCGATGACGAAACGGTGATCGGCGGTGGCCAAGAGACAATGATCCAGGCTTTTGGACTCATGCTTCTCCAAACTCCAGGCTTCCAATTCAGAGTCCACATACCCGAAGAGGTAACCCAACAGGTCCATCAGGTGCGACCCCAAGTCTTCCAAAACTCCCATCCCCTCTTCTCTCCAGGAGCCGATGATATTCGCCACCGTGCCGTTGCCGTAGAATAGCCGTCCGTGGTACACGCGGCCGATGGAGCCGCGCTGCAATTCGCTTTTCAACGTTTCGATCAATGGCTCGAAGCGGTGATTGTAGGAAGTGTACCAAACAACCCGATTGGCTATGGCCAGCCTGGATAATTCCTGAGCGGTGTTCCAATCGGGAAGCAAAAACGGTTTCTCGATCAAAACATGCTTGCCGCTTTCGAGAAGCGCGCGAACCAGGTCGATTTTTACTCCGTTGGGAACCGCCAAAATTGCCGCATCATAGCGGTCTTTTGGAAGTTGGTTGAAATCCCGGAAATCGGCCGCCGGATTGTAGGGATCCACCGTAGCGACGCAACGCTGGCCGAGAATTTCCCGGCGCTTGGCGCCGATGTTGCCCAATCCGAGCAGCGCATATCTCACAGAAAGCGGGAGATCCTTTCGAGCCGATCGATTTTTTCTTCCACCTGTTGACGGCGAACAGGAGAGTTGCCGGAGTGTTCGCACGACACTGCCGCGCCTATCGAGCCCAGTATCGACGCGATAACGATACTGCCGCTGGCCCGTAGCGCCAGCGAACCGTAGGCCAACAAGGCGTCACCGCTGCCAATCGGATCCACGAGGTTCTCCACAAAGCTATCCACGGTAAAAAACTCCCTCGGCATCGGGCCGGCGCTGCGGCAGCCGATGATGCCGCGTTCGCCGAGCTTGAGGATCAAATGCTTGCACTTGGCGCGCCGGAAAAGTTCCGAGGCGAGCGGGCGAACCACGGAATCTTGATCCCCGAGCGCGAATCTCGCCTCACGTTCGTTCGGGGTGATCAAATCAAAGCCGGTAAATTCGAGTATATTGCCCCAGCGGCTGGATACTTGGCTGTCGGCCACCGATAAAGCGCCGGGCGCGATGCCCTCTCTGAGACGATCGATGGTTTGGCGATTGAAGATGCCATGGCGAAAATCGCTGAAAACCGTAACATCCGACTCAATATGCCGGGCCACGTCGACGATGTTTTTTAGGATCCGGTTCGAAACCGGCCGGTTGTCCACGCGGTCGACTTGAAGCAACTTATAGCCGCCGGTGACAAAGCGTTCCTTATGTGTCGTAGGCCTTGTGGGATCGATCACGGGATGGCACGAAACTCCCGCCTCGGCTAGATCTTTGAGGGCAAAATCTTTTAGCGAATCGTTGCCCAATACCGTAGACAAAGAAACTTGAGCGCCGGTCGCCTTCATGTGTTTGGCAACCACGCCGGCGCCCCCCACAAAGAGATCCGTGCGATCGTGCTTGACACTGAACGTCGGAGATTTGGCGTTGGCGCCAAGCAACGAACAGTAGCTATAGCCGTCGAGAATCGTGTCCCCAAGAACAAAAACTTTGATGCCCGCCATCGCGTCCAGTGTCTTGCGCATGTCATCGAAGGTCACGCCCTCCGACTGCATCAGCGCGAGCAGCTTTTCCACTCCCAGTTTCGGCGGCTCGGCTTCGATTAAAGCCGACGAAGAATAGACCACATCGCCCGGTGTGAACACCATTTCCCCCGCGTAGCTTTCGAGGGCGGTGATTTCCTCCTGCGTGTTGGGAGGAATCCCGGTGGCAAAATATTCGTAGCCTTTTGCGAAATAGTCCGGCTGAAGGTAAAGGATATGTTCGATGGGAGTCGGATGGGGATCGATGATCACGTAATCCACCATCTCGAGAACCGCCAGGTTAAGGGCCCGCAATTCCTGGGGGACATAGGGCCGGATATTGGCTTTTTGGTTGTGATGATCGGCTGTGACGCTGGCAATTAAAATGTCCGCCTTTTCCTTCGCATACATGAGATGGCGCAGGTGGCCAGGGTGCACTATGTCGAACATGCCGTGACACATGATCACGGTTTTATTCCTGGGGCGGGGCCCGATCGCGGCGGCAAGACCATCCAGCGTAACGATCTTCTGGCGAAAATCGGGCTTCACGGCTTCAGACATTCTACGACTCACGCGCTCCTTTGAACTGAGTTTCTCTATCGGTCGAGATGCTCAAACCACTTCTGCGTCGCCACCGCGATGCTTTCCGATGTCCAGACCGGCGCGTCGGCCCAGGCCGCGATACGTTGCATCATGACTGCCACTCCGTCTTCAAATGAAACTCCCGGCGACCAGCCGAGGCGACTGCGTATTTTACGAGTATCCGCCCAGGTACAGTCAGGTTCTCCCGGACGCTTCGGAACGTGGACCACCGGCCCACCAAGCAGCTCCACGAGCCGGTTCACGCTCTGGGGGGAGCCTGACCCAAGGTTAAAAATTTCGCCGGAGACTTCCGACTCAGCCGCGGCCAGAAAGGCGCGTGCCACGTCCGTGGCATAAACGAAGTCTCGTGTCTGTGTTCCATCGCCCACTACCGTGAAAGGCTTTGCTTTGAGTTTTTGCGCCAAAAACACTCCAAATACTGCGCCGTAGGCGCCCGTCGTTCGAGACCGCGGCCCGTAGGCGTTGAAGATACGAATGCAATTGACCGGTAAACGGTAAACCTGGTTCCAGTGCAACGCCACGCACTCGCCCAGATACTTGCTCAGCGCATAGGGGTATTGAGGCTGAATGGGAGCCACCTCCGTAGTCGGGAGCTCCTTCGCCAGGCCATAACAAGACGATGACGCGGCATATATAACTTTTTTCACGCCGGCAGTTCGCGAAGCCTCCATGACCGCTACGGTGCCCTGAACATTAATTTTCAAATAGTCCCTCGGCCGCTCTATGGAGGGCACGATATCGCCAATGCCGGCAAAGTGAAAAACATATTCGACATCGCGAAAAATCGGAGCGTTATCTGCCAGATTACAAACGTCCACTTGCTCAAACACGCAACGCGGATCGTTCGAGTGGTGGCTCAAGTTGTGCAACCGTCCGGCCACCAAGTTATCGAGCACACGAACCTCAATCCCGCGCTCCAGCAGCAAATCAACCATGTGACTGCCAATGAAGCCCGCACCTCCCGTTACAATAGCGCGCATCCTTACCGCCTCTTCACCAAGCTTTTTATCGTTTACGCCCGGAAGATAAACTCCGCCGGTTGCTGTTTCAGAAAATCCAGATGTTTCCTGACCCACTCGACGACGTCCGAGATTCCCTCATCGAGACCTGTTTTGGGTTGCCACCCAAGCTCCGCAGCGATCAGAGAACTATCGAGCAGGTACTGTGCATCCTGTCCGATGCGATCCGGGACGACCTCCGCCAGATCGTGAAACGCCACACCGGTTTTTTCGGCTATCTTCTCTACCAACGTTCGGATCGCCACACTTTCCTTCGGCCCCGCGTTGTAGATCTTTCCGCCAGGTGCTTTTTCAGAGATGAGAAAGATTGCCCGTGAAAGGTCGTCGGTGTGGATATAAGATTTTCGCGCTACGCCGCCGCCCTGCAGGGGTAGCTTGCGCCCTGAGAAAGCACACAGGACGGCTCTGGGTATGACCCGGTGTAACTGCTGTCCGGGACCATAGGCATTAGAGGGACGAATGATGTTCATCGGAAATTTCCGCGTCCGGCTGATCGAGAGAAGATACAAATCAGCCGCCGCCTTTGACGCTGAATAAGGGGAAGACGCCCGTAATGGAGACTCCTCAGTGGCAGG